>CAYNUV010000664.1:0-1876 GCA_964400245.1 uncultured Ignavibacteriaceae bacterium | reverse complement strand
TGATTCTTTTGTATGATGATGAATTTAACTACCTGACGAAAATGTGTCTCTCTAAAATGAGGGATGCAGCAGTAAAGTTTATAAAGAAAGGAAAAAGTTTTTCTATTCCTGTAATTGTTTACAGTTCCGATGCAACTGATTTTCCAAACTATTATTTATCTGCAGGGTGTGATGCAATTATTTATGGCGAAGGAGAAGAAACATTAAAAGAAGTTGTTTCATCCTTAAGCAGAAATTCTTTTGATGCTGATAAATTTAAAATAAATGGCTTGAAATTTTTATCTGGTAACAACATTCATTCTACCCTAAAGAGAAATTTAATTGACGATTTAAACACTTTACCAGATCCTGATTATTCATTTATTAATATTAATGCGTACAGGAAAGAATGGCTGAAAAATCATGGGTATTTTTCAATTAATATTTCAACTACAAGAGGATGCCCTTTCAGATGCAACTGGTGTGCAAAACCTCTTTATGGACAAACTTACAGCTCATTTTCACCAAACAATGTTGCTAATCAAATTAAAAATTTGAAAGAGAAATATTTTGTTGATCATCTTTGGATTACTGATGATATATTTGGATTAAAGCCCGGCTGGATAAAAGAATTTTCTCTTGAATTAAAAAAGCTCGATGTAAAATTACCATACAAATGTTTAACACGACCTGATCTTCTCTTAAGAGGAGAAACTATAAATGATCTGAAAGAATCCGGTTGTACAAATATCTGGATTGGTGCTGAATCCGGGAGCCAGAAAATTCTTGATGCAATGGACAAAGGGACAACTGTTGAACAGATTTATGAATCATCCGCAAAAGTTAAAGAAGCAGGAATAGATATTTCATTTTTCATTCAGTTTGGTTATACAGGAGAAGGAAAGGATGATATTAACTTAACACGAAAAATGATTCGCGATTGTTTACCTGCTGATGTTGGAATTTCTGTTTCTTATCCTTTACCCGGGACTAAGTTTTATGAAAAAGTTAAAAAGGATTTGAAAGAAAAAACCAACTGGGAAGATTCCGATGATCTTGACCCGATGCTGAGAAGTGTTTATGAAAGAAATTTTTATAAGATACTTCATCGTTTTGTGCATACTGAATACAGATTTTTTAAAATTATAAAAAATAAAAACTGGAAAAAGCTGCCTCATCTCTTTTTCTATTTAATAAGAATTGTTTTACTAAGATTAAAGATGAACAGGTTTCTTAAAGAGGAAAAACTAAGCATTAGCAATTCAATCTGAATAGGCATTAACATGTCCGTCTGAGCTTGTCGAAGACTAACGGTCACACTTCGACAAGGCTCAGTGTGACAAATCTAATGATCACTGCATACAGAAGGCTTATAAGAATAATATGAATCTTACAGACATAGAAAAAATAAATATTGGCTTTGGAAAAATGGCGGATGAGTATGATTCTATGCAGGATACTAATATTCCTGTTAAAATCATGCGGCAAAAATTTTATGATATCGTTCATTCATTCGTTAAACCTCCTGCTGATATTCTTGAATTGAATTGCGGAACAGGAATAGACGCTTTTCATTTTGCTAACCAGGGTTATAATGTAACTGCGACTGATATCTCAGATAAAATGCTGATGAATGCCGGAAGCAAAGGCACAATGGGAAATCTTTCTTTTCAAAAATTAAATTTGCTTGAGTTAAATAAATTAAATGGCAGTTATGATCTTATTGTTTCAAATCTGGGCGGACTTAATTGCCTGGAGGATTTATCCCAACTAAGTAAAGATATTTCCGGGTTATTGAAACCAAAAGGATTTTTCATTGCTTCAATAATGCCGCAGTTCTGTCTTTGGGAGTTTGCTTTAATCTTTAAAGGAGAATTCAAAAGAGCTTTTAGAAGAT
>CAYNUV010000663.1:0-1883 GCA_964400245.1 uncultured Ignavibacteriaceae bacterium | reverse complement strand
TCGGGATGAGTATCAAGTTCAACATCCCAACCAACAAGCTTAGTATAGATTTCAATCCACTCATTATAGTCAGGGCTAAGCATCATCTGCCGCGTAATCTCATTAAAATCCTGCAGGTAATCTTTTGCAGCATATTCACCGGAAATTTTTCTTCCTTCAAGAATCTTTTTACAGACAAGTAAAATCTGGCTGGGGTTAACAGGCTTTGTAAGATAATCATCAATCTTTCCGCCAATGGCTTCATTCATCAATGATTCTTCTTCGTTTTTTGTAATCATAACAACAGGTATTGCGGAATTTATTTCCTTAATTTCTCCGAGAGTTTCAAGTCCGCCTTTCCCTGCCATCATTTCATCAAGAAAAATAAGATCGTAAGCATTTTCCTTAACGGAAGTTATTGCATCATCACCGTTGGTAACTGTATCAACTTCAAATCCTTTTTCGGAAAGAAAAATTATATGCGAGCGCAGAAGTTCAATTTCATCATCAACCCATAATATCTTTTTCGGTTTCATAAATTATCCTTTAAGTCTTTTTAAGATTAATCATATTACTATCAATTATTTTGTAAACCGTTAAAACGGTTATTTTTTTATTCTTTCATATTAACCCACGACTTAAGTCGTGGGTTAAGTAAAAAACAAGTTTTTACTATCGTTTCAACCGTTTTCAATTATTTAAACTAAACCATCACCTGAAGATTAATTAAATTGAAAAGTAATTACAATTGAAAATAACAAAGTCACTTATCAAATTATTCATATATTACTGAATTGAAATATGCACATCAAGACCGGCTTCATTAGTCGTTGTGGGAGGAATTCTTGCTGCACCTTCCGGTTCAACGGTAGATCTTTTATAAAAAATTGATAGCGTTACTTTTGAACTGATTGTATATTTTATTCTCGGTTCAATAGTAGTTCTGATTGTACCATCCTGCGGAATTCCTTCTTCTGTAAAGTTTGCCATCTCGTAACGCACAATTGAATTCTGAGTGCTTGTATAGGAAAAGCTGAATTCAATATCATTCTTTAATGATAGACCAAACAACGGAATCTCAAAACCCGACTTTGAATAACCTGCTGTAATTCCTATATCCCTGGAAAATGTTTCAGTAATATTTCTTGTAGATATACCAAGATCATAATTTGTCCTTGCAGAATATTTAACATTGCTTGTTAAATCTCCTCCCCACAACTGGCCAAATGAAAAGTTTAAACCAACCAAGGGTGCAAATCCATAATCAATTCTCTGAGTTTGAATCTCCTGGTTTCCTTCCGGTGTAAGTTTCCAGCCCTCTGTGTAAGAAGAATTATAGGCATGATCGAGCGAAACTTTTTTTGCAAAGGATTTGAAAAGGAAAAAGCTTTCAAGCCCATCCCAGGTTATTCTCCAGTTTGGCCTTGGAATATATCTGACAACATCCTTGAAGAAACCTAATTTTGATAACCATGGAAATGTTTCAAACCCTTCAACAAATGCTGATGAAAGACTTGATGAAGCATCAGAAGAATTTGGATCGTATAACTCGCTTACTTTTTTAATTCCATTATCAAACACACTAAATATTAAGAATGATGGAAGTGAAAGAAAGCTACGGCTCAAACTTCCTGTTGAAACAACATTTGTAATCATATAATCTCCATTTTCATTGAGTCTTAATGTTGTTGTTTTGTTTAAAGACCAGCCGACTTTCCAGGTAAGATCAATCTTCGCTCCTTCCCATAATGGTTTAGATGTTCTGAAATCTAAATTATTCTTATGAGAAAAAACATCATTTAGATTTGTACCAAGGGCTTTTGCACGAGCCCCAACATCGCTGCTTAAACCAAGCATAAAAGCTCTGGAAGGGCCTTTAGCATCATCCTGGAAGATTCCCCAGA
>CAYNUV010000662.1:0-1883 GCA_964400245.1 uncultured Ignavibacteriaceae bacterium | reverse complement strand
ATAAGAGATGCGGTTATCGGAGTTGGACTTTATCAGGGACTTGAATTTATAATTCATAATTCTTCCTGGGAGATATTAACAAAAGTTAAAATTGTAAGTAAAAGATTTATTAAAGCAGTTAAGCTGGCTTTATCATCTGAAACATATCAAATAAATCTCTCTCCGAATATTGAAAAGAATGCGAAAACCCTGAAAGAATTTATAGAGCATATACTTTAATATCATTTTATAAAAAATAACAACTTAATCTTAATAACAATCTTGTTTTATTCATTGTTTTCCATCTCTAATACTTTTACGGTAATATTTTTTTATGAATGATAACGGTTACATTCTCTACCTGTTAAGTTTTATCCCAACTTATGTTTATTGGGAAATTAATGAACTCCTGAGTCGCGGAGTTAATGTGCAAATTCTTGTTCTTGGTAATTCTTTCAGAGCAACAATGTGGAAAAATATTATAGGATCGAACCAGTCGATTAATTCTCATATTGATGATAAATTAATAAAAAGATTTCCTGTTGATACGCGGGAATTAAACGGAAGTGAATCGTATGATAAAGCGGCAGAAGATATTTCGGAATTTTTATTACAAGAGCCAATAAAGCGGATTCATGTTCATTTTGCTAAAAAGGAAGCACAGATCGGAATGCGTCTTGCGAAGATTTTAGGAGTACCATATAGTGTAACAACACACTCTAATGATCTCTTTGTGCCGCAAAATCCGGATGAAGTTAAATATCTTCTGAAAGAATCATCTTTAATATTTACTATTTCTGAATTTAACAAAAAATATATCGAGAGATATTTAGATGGCAGTATTGGAAATCATGTAAAAGTAACCCATCTTGGTATTAACCCAAATGAACTGCCCCGAAGAATTAAAGTGATCAGAAGTTTTTATAGTATTTATTGTACAGCCAGCGGTTTAGTCGAAGCAAAAGGTATTCAATATTTAATCCAGGCATGTGAAATCATCAAGGTAAAGGGAATTTCTTTTGAATGTACAATTATTGGTTCTGACCCAGATGGTAAAGTTCTTTATCAATTGAAAGAACAAATAAAAAATCTCGGATTATCCGAACAAGTAAAATTGCCGGGAATCGTTTCCTCCGAAAATCTTTTACAGCAAATCGCTTCCTGTGATGCTTTCATACTACCATGCGCTCAAGCTAATAATGGTTCGATGGATGGTATTCCGGTTAGTCTTATTGAAGCGATGGGCATTGGAGTTCCGGTTGTATCTACTTCAATCTCAGGAATTCCCGAACTCATCAACAATGGAGAAAATGGTTTATTGGTTCCACCCAAAAATCCTCAGGCAATTGCAGATGCTTTGATTTATATTTTTGAAAATCCTTTGGAATCTGAAAGGATGGGGAATTCTGCACGACGGACAGTTCAAAACAAATTTTCGGTTGGTAGGTATGTTGATCAACTAATGAATTACTGGGAGTTTAATAATTCATCAGTTGAAATAACTTCTGAATCAACAGCTCATTTATCTCAAGCAAAAAATTCTTAAAATTAAATCCAATATGGAAAAGAGATCATTAAATATCTGGATTGATATTGCGAACTCACCGCATGTTCTGTTTTTTGAACCTATTATTAATGAATTAAAAAGACTTGGACATTCTGTTCAAATAACTGCAAGAGATTTTTGTAACACGATTCCTCTTATAGATGCTAAAAAACTTCAAGTGGATCGGATTGGTGCAGGTTATGAACATGGCAGATTAGAGCCTATAAACAATCTGTTTTGGTTTTCACGTTTAATTAAACTTATTAAATATGCCCGCGGTAAAAATTTTGATGTTGCTGTCAGCCATTATTCTTCCACACAGGCTGCGGCAGCAAGAAGACTTGGTATCCCTATTTTT
>CAYNUV010000661.1:0-1884 GCA_964400245.1 uncultured Ignavibacteriaceae bacterium | reverse complement strand
TATTATAAATTATACCAGCTTCAATATAAAGATCAGGAAATTGTTAAAGCTGTTTAATACGATTAAGAATAAAAACAATTCACTTGGAGTACTGCCATGCCGAAATTAAAATTCATGACACTTGCCCGATTCATTATTGAACAGGAAAAACTCCACCCCGAAGCAACAGGCGAGCTTTCCAAACTGATTCATGATCTTTCTCTTGCTGCAAAAGTTATTTCTCTTGAAGTAAACAAAGCGGGACTTGCGGATATTTTAGGTTTTACAGGTGATATTAATGTTCAGGGTGAGCAGGTTAAATTGCTGGATGTGTTTGCTCATAATATGATGTTTAATGCAATGGATCATGGAGGACATCTTTGTATAATGGCTTCTGAAGAAGAAGAGGATATTATTCATATTCCTCCAAAGTTTAAGGTTGGCAAATATGTACTTCTTTTTGATCCGCTTGATGGTTCATCAAACATTGACGCAAATATTAGTATTGGAACAATTTTTTCAATATTTAAAAGATTAACACCAGATGGAACTCCCGGCACACTTGAAGATTGTTTACAGGAAGGTTTCAAACAAGTTGCTGCAGGTTATATTGTTTATGGTTCAAGTACAATTATGGTTTATACTGCGGGACATGGAGTTCATGGTTTTACTTTAGATCCATCGTTCGGAGAATTTCTTCTTTCTCATGAGAATATTAAAACTCCTAAAAAGGGGAAAATCTACAGTATAAATGAAGGCAATTATCTTTACTGGCATCATGGATTAAAAAAATATATTAAGTGGCTGCAGGAAGAAGATGAAGCAACCGAACGTCCTTATACTTCCCGGTACATCGGTTCTATGGTTGCAGATATTCATAGGAATATGCTTTATGGCGGTATATATATGTATCCTGCAGATTCAAGAAATCCAGAGGGTAAACTAAGATTAATGTATGAATGCAACCCTATGTCTTTCATAATTGAAGCAGCAGGTGGAAGAGCCTCAAATGGTAAACAAAGAATTCTCGAAATAAAACCGGAAAGCCTTCATCAGAGAACTCCTATATTTATCGGTTGCGAAGAAGATGTAAAAATGGTTGAAGAATTTATGGCGAGAGAAGAACTTAAATGAAATCCCAATAAAACAAAATACAAAACTTCAAAATTGATTATTGAAATTTGTTGATTATTTTTGAAGAGTTTTATTTAATCTTTTCCAGCTCACTTTTTATTTTACTTGTCAGTTCATCTAAAGAAATTTTTTCTACACTCAGCTTTAAAGACTTAACAAGAACTTCCGGTTTATCTCCTTCTCCTTTTTTATAAAGATAGAGACTAAATCCAAGTCGATTACGGTCATTTATAACAGGTAAATATTCTTTCAAACCTTCAACAATTTTATAAACCTGCGATTCCAATGAATCTTCGGAAAATCTTTTTGTGGCTGGTGGTGGTAATGTGCTCATTATTTTTCCTGATTATTTTAAACAAAAATAGTTATACAGATATAACATTGCAATAATTTTATTTTAAAATCTTCCCCAAGAGATCAACATACAGTAAATCTCCTTACCTCGTTCTCTGAAACTTAATTCATCATATTGTTAGCTTATTCCTAAATCTTTAGATTTGTAAAGCAATTTGAATAAAATTATTTTTATTTGACAAACTATAATTCAGTAAATAGAATTCTTATTATAAGGTTAAGCTCTCTCGGAGATATTCTTCTTACTACACCTCTTGTAAGATCATTAAAGAAAAAGTATCCTCAAGTTTTAATTGATTTTTTATTGAGAGAAGAATACATAGATGTATATAAATATAACCCCTATATAAATAAACTCTTTACATATAAAAAAGAGAATACCAGTAATGCTGAAGAATTATATTCAACTAATTATGA
>CAYNUV010000660.1:0-1887 GCA_964400245.1 uncultured Ignavibacteriaceae bacterium | reverse complement strand
TAATAAAATATTCTGTTCCTCAGAATAGCTTTGTTAAACTAACAATTTATGATGCTCTTGGAAAAGAAGTAAATGAAATTATTAATGGAATAAGAGATGCAGGTATATATGAAGAAAATTTTAATGCTGCAAATCTTTCAAGCGGTGTTTATTTTTATAAGATAGAAGCACAATCTTTAGATGGAAAGAATAATTTCATCTCTACTAAAAAGATGATCTTGATAAAGTAAGTTTTAAATGATGGATTTAAATGTAGGAACTTGATTAATCAAGTTCCTACTACTACGTTATTAAATCTCAACTGGCTTTTTAGGTTTTACTCGTACAGAATCTTTCCTAACTTCTTTTTTAAGTTTTTCCATTTCTTCTCTGAACTTTTCAATTTCCTCTTCAAACTCTTTCATCCTGAATTCAAAATGCTGAGGGTTACCTGAATAAGTACTATCATCATATTTAAAAAAGTTAAACCATTTTGATAATGAATCATCAGAAATAACACCATTAAAGTTTTCAAGATTTTTCATTTCGTTTTCTATAATTGAATCTATATCGGGAATCTCAACATCAAAATTATAATTATATATACTACTGGAATCATCAATTTTGATTTTATAATCAAACTTGTGAATTCTTTTATCAAGTTTAGGATTCGGAACAGTAAATGTAAAAGATTTTATCTGTCTTGTTGCCTCATTAATTATTTCTTCAAGATCATCCATATCAGGTAGTTCTATATCAGGAATCTCAATCTTATCAATTTGAACACGGCATATATTGGAATCTATATAGATATTAATATTTTTATCTGAATTAGAAACTCTTCTTAAATTAATAAGAGCGCTATCGAGCTTAAATCTTATTATATCTGATTCTTGCATTTCTTTGTGACTCTTTTTCATTTCCTCTATGCCAATTTTCATTTCTTTTTGTGCAAGCTCCATTTCTCTATTAAATTGATCAGTATCAAATTCAAAACTTGCAATGAACAAGGAATCCGGAGTTAAGAATATGTAATCGTTATCCTTTGATGATTTAACAGCATGAACAACCTGCTCAACATCAGGAGATTGTACTTTAAACAAAACCGGCATTACATTGGCAACTACTTTTTCATTACTTGATTTTGCAAAAGATAAAATATCGGCTACAATTGCTTTCTGGTAGTTCCACAATTTAGGGCTGATGGCCACAGTGTTTTTATCATTCACAAGTATCTGGGATTGCAAAGCTTCGGCATAAGCGTTCATTATGGAATCAAACTGTTCCATCTGTTTATCATTCAAATCAAGAGTCTCAATAAACTTCTCGAAATTATTTTCACCCTTACTCAAACCCGCAGTGTTTATTTCAAAATATTCATTCCCGGCTTGATCAGATCCAAGCTGAATAAACTGGCTTTTGGATTTATCCAATGGAAGCTGATTATAAAAAGCAAAATTAAAAATGTCTTCGTTTGAAAGATCGGCAGCAAATAAAAGTGGTTTAAGATTCTCTTTATAAAATCCAGCGAGGTTAGATTTTTGCTCTTCAAAAATTTCCTCAATAAAACCGGGATTAAATTTCAAAAAAAACATTATAGTAATTGTTAAAACGGAAACTCCGATTACAGGGGACCATTTTTTTATTTTATGCCTGTATGGCTTTTCTTCAAAGTATGCAAAAAGTTTTGTTTCAAAATATGGTGACTCAGAAAGTTCTTTTATTGAAGACCTGGTTAATTCTTTAAGTCTTTTTAATTCGGCAAGTTTATTCCTAAGTTCAGGCGTATAACTTATTCTCTCCTCAATCTTCTTTACTTCTTCAGGAGATAATTCTCCATCAAGATATGAAGACAGCAGTTCAAAATCTTTATCTAACCTTTTCAAACCTTTAACTCTCCTTCATAGG
>CAYNUV010000659.1:0-1897 GCA_964400245.1 uncultured Ignavibacteriaceae bacterium | reverse complement strand
TACTCTTGCTGCCTGCTGCATATTATGAGTTACTATAACAATTGTATATTGAGTTTTAAGCTCATGTATTAATTCTTCAATCTTGGCAGTAGAGATTGGATCAAGAGCGCTTGCCGGCTCATCCATCAAAATAATTTCTGGTTCAACGGCAAGAGCACGGGCAATACAAAGCCTTTGCTGCTGTCCCCCGGATAAACTTAAAGCAGGTTCATGAAGCCTGTCATAAACTTCTTCCCAGAGTGCTGCCTGCTTCAATGTTCTTTCAACTGTTTCCTGCAGAATCTTTTTATCTCTAATACCGTTAATCTTTAAACCGTAAATAATATTTTCATAAGTGGTTTTTGGAAAAAGATTTGATTTCTGAAAAACCATTCCGATTCTTTTTCTGAGATTAACAACATCAATCTGCTTATCATAAATATTCACTCCATCAATTATAACTTCACCATCAATTCTTACATGGTCAATCAAGTCATTCATCCTGTTAATAACTCTTAAAAAAGTAGATTTACCGCATCCTGAAGGTCCAATAAACGCAGTTACTTTTTTAGCAGGAATTTCTATGCTTATTTTTTTTAAAGCCTGCTTTTCACTGTAATAAAGATCGAGATCTTTAGTAAGTATTTTTACTTCTTTCATCTGAGAATATTTTATTCAAATTGTATTTAATATTTTCCAATAGAAACAGTCGTAACACAGATTAGTAATCTGTGCTACTTAGAAACTCATTATAACCTTCCTAAAATTTTTCTGAACCTGTACCTGAAAATTATAGCAGTTATGTTTAATAAAAAAGTTAAAGCAATCAGAACCAGCGCCGAACCATATTGTATTGGTAAAGACTTGGTAGGATTAGATGTTTGCGTTGCTAAAATAAAAATATGATATGCAAGATACATAAATTGTTCTGTTGGATTTATCATCGGTATACAATAATCACCAATGCAAATATCAACTATTGGTAAATTCGGGAGAAAGAATGCAGCGCCAAGAAAAAGAATCGGAGCTGTTTCTCCTGCACCACGGCTTATTGCCAAAATGGTTCCTGTTAAAATGCCGGGCCTTGCCTGTGGAAGAACAACATGTTTTATCGTTTGCCATTTTGTTGCTCCTAGTCCATAAGATGCATCTCTGTGAGATTTAGGAACTGAATTCAAAGCTTCAAGTGTGGATACAATTACAATTGGTAAAACCAAAATAGCTAAAGTTGCAGAAGCCCATAATAAAGCAGGTTGTCCGAAAAGTAACCCGGTCTTCAGAACATCATCAATATTTCTTCCCACAAAAAGGATAAAGAATCCAAGGCCGAATAATCCAAAAACAATTGAAGGAACACCTGCAAGATTATTTATTGATGTTCTGATTACCCTGGTAAAGAAAGTATCCTTTGCATATTCATTCAGATATATAGCAGAAAACACTCCAAGTGGAACCGCAAACAATATCATAATAAACGTTACTGCTAATGTACCAAAAATAGCAGGGCCAATTCCTCCTTCAGTCAAGTTACGTGGAGAATCAAAAATAAATTCAAGTGAAACTATTCCCGCTCCTTCAATAATAATCTTTCCAAGAAGAAGTAAAAGAGTAATAATGAGAATAAAAAATAAAACCCTTGTGAGATTTATAAATATTATTCCATTAATGTCTTTCTTTTTTTGTTTTAATAGATCCATTGTTAAAAAGAATTTTTCTTTCTCATCCTGTTAATGATAATTTCAGCAATAAGATTTAAAAAGAAAGTAATTGTAAAAAGTACTATCCCGATAAAGAATAAAGCATAGTAATGATCTGAACCGTGAGATACTTCACCCATCTCTGCAGCAATAGTTGCAGTCATAGTTCTTATGCTCTCAAAAATATTTGTACTAATATTTGCAGCATTTCCGGAAGCCAT
>CAYNUV010000658.1:0-1903 GCA_964400245.1 uncultured Ignavibacteriaceae bacterium | reverse complement strand
AAATTTTCAGGTTTACTTTTCTTAAGGAAACTAAACTAACCAGCACTGATATTAAGGGACCAACACAAATTATAACGAGAAGATAGTAAGGTTTGTAAAAATCTTTTATCCCGAAAGAACCGATAAACAAATCCAGGTAATGAAAGAGGAAATAGAATAAGCACAATGAGATTAATCCTGCAAATACTCCTATAAAAATTCCGTTAAGAATAATCGGCATTTTAATGGTTGATATTTTAGCACCAACAAGCTTCATTGTATCAAGCTCTTCATATTTAGAGTTGATGATAAGCTGCATTGTACTGTAAACGATATAAATTGAAATCAGCACTAAAGCAGCGGTAATTATAAAGATATATTTCTTAACACTATTTATTTGGGTAAGGATTTTATTGATAAATTCATGTTGATATACTACCTCTTCAACACCATCAATCATTTCAAGTGAACTGACTATATTTTTCATGGAATCTGATTCGGCATATTCTTCCTTTAAATAAATTCTGAACGAAGCCGGCAAAGGATTATAATCGAGAATCTTCCTGAAATCTTCCCCCGTTTCTTTAATAAAATTTTCTGCAGCTTTTTCTTTATCTATATAAATAATTTTTCTAAGGTAAGATGTTTCACCAAGATTCTTTTTAATCTCTTCAATTCTTTGTGCTGTAATCGTTTCTTCTAAGAAAATATTAATGCTTATATTCTTTTTTATTCTTGATTGAATATGATCTGAAATAATCAACAGAAATATTGATGAGACAATAAGTGTTACAGATATTGAAGTTGATATTAGCGAAAGTATGAAAGAAAATTTAGCACGTGAGATGAGCTTTAAAGATTCTTTTATAATGAAAATCAAATCCTGCCTTTTAATATTTAAAAATTAGATTCATCCAGCCATCCAACAATCTGCCACTTTGATGTGGATGGGTCTTTCCTCAAAGTAAGATTTACTCTGCCATCAACTCTTACAATATCTGTTGGATTAAAAGTAATTGTAAGATTAAAGCTTCTGACAATTGTTGCATTTAAGGTATCAGAAGAGGTAAGAACAAAATTGTTCCAGATTAACTCAAGCCTCTGGGAGATCTGAAACAAACCATAAGTAGCTTTCATTTCATCGTCTCTTCCCCATGAAACATCAAAACCGCTTTCATAATCCCTATAAGTAAAAACAAAATCCTGTGAAATTAATTCACCATAAATTAAAGAGTCCTTGAGAGTATATGAATATTGTAAATTCTGAAAAACACCATCAGTTGTTTTTAAATCGGAAATTGTTGATGATTGATCACCGGAACTCTCATCAAATTTAGGGGCAAAGGGATTACATCCGCTATTTAGCACAATAATGAAAGTAATTACGGAAATATAACTGGAATTCTTTTTCAATCAGCAAATCTTCCTTTAAGCTCGCTCCAGCTAAGTGAATTCCCACTTTTAAAATCCTGCCAAGAATAAATTCTCCAGATATTAGCATCACTTCTCATATAGAAGATAAGATCTCCCTGGTAATTTTGGGTAATTGTTGTATCTTTAAAAGGAACCGTTAATGAATACGATGCTGTATAAATTACGCTGTCTCCCTGCTGGCTAAAATTTGAATTTGATAAGATTAAAGTAATCGGGATTTCCTTTGATGCTGCGGTAATATTCTTAAAAAAATTTTCTTCGCTTTTCAAATTCCAGTTATCATTTAAAGCTGGATATTGAGAAGCCGCTTCACTTGAAGCAAAAAAAGTAAAACTCTTCATGGAAAATTGTGAATCAGACAAGCAATTTAAATAATCGAATACAGTTTTATCTCTGTGTGAAAGAATTAAATTGTCTATCAGAGTTTCTCTTTCAAAAGCCTGAGGGAGATTTGATCTTGGCTGTGTTGGTTCTTCAGCATCTCTTGTTA
>CAYNUV010000657.1:0-1925 GCA_964400245.1 uncultured Ignavibacteriaceae bacterium | reverse complement strand
GTTGAAGATCAAGAATCTTTGAAGCGTTATGGAATTGAGGACGATCCTTTTACTGCATACCTCTCCCGCTCATTCGATCCTATAGCAGTATCTTACCTTAACCAACAGGTTGATTTATATGGATATCTTTCGGGTGAAACCATGAAATATATCTCCTATGCATTTATTCCCAGGGTTTTCTGGCCGGATAAACCCACAGTGGCACAAGGTGCCTGGTTTGCTTACTATACTGGATTTGCTTCAAGCCCAGAGAAAGCAACAGTTTCAGTTGGTATAACAGCAACAGGTGAACTTTTCTGGAATTTCGGAATAGCCGGTGTTGCTGCCGGAATGTTTATAATCGGCTCTTTATTTGGCGGACTCTGGCGTTTAGCTGGTAATGACCCGAGAAAAAGTGTTATCTCAATGCTTCTATATGTTAATCTCTTATTCTTCATGCCCGCTATGTCTGAGGCTGTTTCTGTACTTGTAGGTATAGTTATTTTTTATCTTGCATTTAAAACACTATTTATGCTTAGGGATATTTTTGTTAAAAAAAGATAAATCCCCATCTCTGGTTTGTCCTACTGATGGAAATGAATTGAAATTAAACCAGGAAGGCAACGGCTATAACTGCGGTAACTGCAATAGTTTTTATCCACTAAGAAACGAGATCATAAATTTCCTTAGTGCAAAAGACAATTTCTATGAAGGAACTTATAAGAACCAGGTTAAGTTTATACCGCGTTCAGAAAAATGGTTTCATGCTTTTCCTCTATGGCTTATCAGCAACGGCTATTTATGGTTTACAAGAAAATATATTACTGCCGGCAGTTCCGTTGTAGAACTGGGATGTGCAGGCGGAGTTAAATATTTTGGCAGCAGATATTCAATGACGGGTGTTGATCTTTCCGAAAGCTCCCTTGAATTAATTGGCGATGATTATAACCTGAAAATGCTTGCAGACAGCACAAAGAAAATTCCTTTGCCGGATGAATCGGCTGATGCAGTTATATCTTCTTATTTCTGGGAACATATAACGGAAGAAGCAAAAAAAAAAATACTTTCTGAATGTCGAAGGATTCTTAAAAAGAATGGAAAACTGATTTTCCTCTTTGACGTTGAAACTCAGAATCCATTAATAAACCTCCTGAAGAAAAGCGATAGTTCACTCTACATGAAAGAATTTATAGAGAAGGATGGTCATCTTGGTTACCAGGTGCCTGGAGAAAATAAAAAATTATTTGAGAAAGCAGGTTTCAGAGTAATAAAATATTTTGGTTTTGAAAGGACATTCCTGCAATCGGTTTCAGTTTACGAGAAGATGAGGAGATGGAAAGGTTTTCTTAAATATTTCGGCAAAACAGGTTATCTTCTTTCTCATCAACCGTTTCTTTTTTCCTACATCTTTCTTCTCCGCCTTATTGATCATTCGGTCGGCAAATTATTTTTTTTTAACTGGTCGAGAATGGTAATGGCAGTATGTGAGAAGGAATAGAAATTATTAATATTGTAGGGACAGCAAACCTTGCTGTCCCCAAAACAAAAATTATGAATATTCTGGTCGTCGGTAAATTTTATACCGAGGGTTTTGCGCTACATATTTCCGAAACTCTTGAAGCAATGGGGCATAATCCTGTTAATTTCCAGATTGGCTTTAAACAGGATAATTCTGGTGGAATATTTTCAAAGAGGTTTAACCAGGCAAAAAATATTCTGTATGAAAGCCTTGAATATTTTCGGAAGTCTGAAATAAGGGATATTATTAAGTTCTTAAATGAGACTAAGATTGACTTAACAATCGTCTGTCATGATTTTTTAACTCCCCAAGCAGCGAAAATAATTAAGGAAAAGACAAAATCACCTCTTGTTCTCTGGTTCCCCGATGCAATTTCTAATTTTCATAAAACTATGTTTCTTATTTCAGGTTATAATTACCTTTTCTT
>CAYNUV010000656.1:0-1938 GCA_964400245.1 uncultured Ignavibacteriaceae bacterium | reverse complement strand
ATATTTTGAAGCGAATCTTCTTGATATTTCGAAATTTTTTCTTAATTCTATATCAGAGTTGCTTTGAAAAAGGATCCAAGGTTTATCTGCAGAATACTTACATTCAATAACGAATCTAACATCAAAAGTAGTTTTGTGAATTTCACCTATACTATTCATGGCCACAACATCTATTTCACGGAAGATATTTTCTTTGGAATCTTTATAATAAGATGACAAATTGACATGAAAGCTATACTTCTGAAATATTTCAGCAACTTTCATTTCAAGTGGATATCCTTGTTCTGAAACCCAATTTTTTATTTTATTCTTTATATCTTTTTCCATATAATTTTTATGATTTTTTAAGTAATCCCAAGATGCAATTTTGTTTTCTTACATGAGTTGCCGGTTAGGTTGATCTCTGATTTAACTTTTTTGTTTCAGACAGCATTTGCTATAATGCAAACTGAATAGACATTATTAACTGTACCTCTGGGTTTGGGCGTTCAATATATGAATCTCCTCGCGTTTGCTTGTTAGACACTACTTTACTTTTTCTATTTTTTCTATTTCATCATAATTTAATGTTAGTAATTCTCCATCATCACTTCGCATAGAAATTCTTACTATTACTTCTTCTTTCATTTCTGTGTATATGATAAAACCTTTTATGATCTGATTATTCTTAAGATAAACTATACTTTTTTCTGGTGGAACTGCTTCATTTTTTCTTTTTTGAATTAGTTCTTCTAACTCTTTCTTTCTCTTTTCCTCCTCCAATCTTCTTTGTTCAAGTTGTCTTTTACTAATAAGATTATTGGTCAAAATCAATTCTTCATTTTCAAGACGATTTACTACTTCTTGACTAAATGAATTAATCACTGTATTAAAATTTGCAAAAGCATTACCGCCGGTAAAAGAAGCAGAAATCCATACCATTCTACCATTTGAAACATCATACAACCTGGTTTCAAATTCTGCCCACGGTTTATTTAAAGTATAACCGCCTTGATAAGTTGTTTTAGATTTCTCCTCATAAGTAGCCCTGTTACCTAATACAGAAACATTTCCTTTTGTTTTAGTTGATGAACTTGTAGGTGGTATATAAACTTCTTCAACTCCACTCTCACCAACTAAAACTGAGATAAAAGCATCAATTCTATTTTCTATTAAAAGCGTAACCTTTTCCTCATCTGTAAGGTTTCTCGTTGGTGGAAAAAGATTAAAACCTTCTAAGGCGTATATTCCAGTTCCTTCAAATGCCTGAACCATAGCAATTTCTAACTTTAATCTTTTTTCTAAATCATTTGAGTTTACAAGAATAAGAATTCTTTTAAAATCTGCTGTTAGATAATCGGGATCTTTAAATGAAGTTAAATTAGTTGAAGCACAATTGTTGAGAAAAATTAGTGAGATTACAAGAAATAATAGCAGATATTTTTGCATGACAATCCTAAAGACCTAATATAATTATTTCTTTCAGGGAACATTTAGTTTTTGCAGCATAAAACACTCGGATGATTCCCGCCATTAATTTCAATAAATAATTTGGTTAAAGCAATAAAAATCTTCAGCAATTTAACCTTTCCCTTTGTCCCTCTTCCCGAATCAAGTTCGGGACAAGCTCTTACCAATGGAGAGGGAAATAGGGTGAGGTTTATTTCAACTCAACCATTACAATAGATTTAGCAGGAAGCTCGATCTCAAGATTATTTCCATTCAGCTTTACATTTTTAAATTCCTTTAGAGTTACTTCTTCCTCTTTGCCAAAATCATTAAAAGAATTTATCTCTGTACCGGTTATTATTTCTCCGCGTGAAAATTCTTTTTCTTCTAAACCCGCAAGCTCAATTTTAACTTTTGTTCCTTCATTCGGATTTACATTAGTTAAAGTTATATGTATCAACCCATCCTTATCTATAGAAGCTGAACTGCTAATTGACTGGATGGAACTAT
>CAYNUV010000655.1:0-1939 GCA_964400245.1 uncultured Ignavibacteriaceae bacterium | reverse complement strand
ATCTTTTTTGCGTTTTTGAAAAATAAAGTCTGTTTGGCAGAATCTTCCCACGCATACATTCCCCCTCCATGAATATAAATTACATATTCATTTTTTTTAAAGAATTTTTTGAATAAACCCAAAGGATTTGCAAGAAAAGAATTGCTTGCATATGGAACATGAACAATATCATATTTATGAAGAATGAGATGAAAAAATATTTTAACTGATTGGATAAATGTATTTCTTGTATAAAGTTTGTATTGTGGAATATCTATAGCAAGTTTACCGGAATGATTACTGAGTAAAGAAATATTATGCCCAAGTTTTTTTAATTCTTTGACAAAATAAAAATTATAAATTTCCATACCCCCAATTGTAAAAGGGTATATTGAAGGAGAAATTAGAAGGATTTTCATCTATTTAATACAAACAAAATAAGTACCGGGGACAAATGTTTCCGTAAAACTTTTAACTAATGGTGAGTTTTTTGATTTGCCAAGAATATATTTTCTGACAGGGGATTTTAATGCAGATACTTCCCTTAGATCGATTTTATCATATATTTTACTAAATCCTAATTCAGTAAAAATTTTTCGCAATTTTTTATATGAAAATGTATTGAAATCAATTCCTAAAGTCATAATATCTTTACCTTGAGAAACCTGGCGGATTTTGTATCTGACTCTGTTGGGTAAGATATCATAAAATGGTAATCCAAATTCTCCGGACATAACATGGAAAGACCATTTATTATTTGAACCAAAAAAGAAAGCCCCACCGGGCTTTAACGCATTGAAAATATTTAATAATCCAGCCCTATAATTTTCTACATGTTCAAATACCTGGTCGGCAACTATTAAATCGTATTTATTATGTTCAAGAATATCATCTTCAATATTTCCAAGTATTAAATTAGAATTACCAGAATTTTTTTTGATAAAATCAGAAGCCATTTCAAGTATTTTCTTACTAATTTCGATTCCAGTACATTTTAACCCTAATTCTTTATATGCAAGAACCTGAAACCATCCTAATCCAGTGCCAACTTCAAGTAGTTCCATTCCTTTTTCTACTTTTTTGACTTTTTTAATCCAATTAACAATATGCCAGAATTCTTTCTGATAATATTGAAGTTTATAATTTTTATGATTATCAATGTATTTTTTAACATCACCAGTTAAATCTTTTACAATTTCCAAGCGAACCTCTCTTTGATTTAATTTTTAATATAACAAAATTAAAATAAAAAGTAAGCTTGGATTTGAGATGAATCAAAATATTTTATTCAAAATAATTTTAATTTTATATAATTCTTTATAATTGAATGTTATTTTGCAAGAAAAGTATTGTTTTAACCATTAGAAAGCCATTAATTTTAATAATTTTTCACTTCTTAGTTTAATATCAGAAATAAAATTACTTTCGAAATACCTGTAAATTAAATAATTATCAATATTCGAAGTTACAATTCCTTTTCCCTTAAGCCCTATATTAGCTGACATATGTTTCCTCTGAATTCTTTTATATTTTTTACTTGAGTTTTCATAAATAGTTTTATCTCTGGAATAAACTGTTGATGCAAAGTATCCCGCCTCCATTGATACGGTGACGCTTTTATCATTGTATATTCCGCCAGGCCAACAGAGTATTGTAATTTCTTTGTTTAGTCTTTTTTCAAGAATATTTTTCGATTCTTTTAATTCATACCAATAACGTTTCAATTGCTCTTCTTCATTCTCATACTGCCCAATCTCTTTTCTATTTAATGTAAGCTGATTAAATTCTGCATAAAGTATATTATACCAATCCTTATCAAATATTTCCGGGTTTTTACTCGTAAATTTTAAAATGCTTTCATTAATATCTTCATCAATAAAGAATCTTTTGATACCCAGAGATCTCCCATTTTCTAATAATGGTAATCCATATCTCTTAGAATTAAAAGCGTAAGTATTAT
>CAYNUV010000654.1:0-1941 GCA_964400245.1 uncultured Ignavibacteriaceae bacterium | reverse complement strand
AATCTGGTTCCAGTAAGAATCAAAGCTTTCCGGAAAGATATTTCCAATAATGTTTCCAAGAAATTTTTTACTTCCTTCCGCAAGTTGAGAAAAAGATTCCGAGGAGAAAAAGATGATGCAAACAAATAAAATCTTCACTACAAATAAAATATTTGCCTTATTTCTTTCCTTCATTATAATTTCTTTTATCTTATTAATACCATTTTATTTTGAAGAGTTTTATTATTTGTTTCCAACCTGTATAAATAAACTCCCGATGATACAGGATTATTTTGATCATTTGTAGCATCCCAGGTTATTGAATATTCCCCTGGATTTTGAAATAAATCCTGCAGAGTTTTAACTTTTACTCCAAGCACATTATAAATATTTATCTTAACATTTGTTGATTTAAGTAAATAATAATTAATCGTGGTTGAAGGATTAAACGGATTAGGATAATTCTGACGTAAAACAAAATCAGTTGGAGCTGATATTTCATTTTCATTAACTCCAACAGGATCATCTGTAAATGCAATTGTTGTAATTGAACGTGGAGGAATGTCTATATCGGTTGTACCATTATAGTTACTGATTATTTCAATTCCGTTTTCAGTTTCAGATGTGCGGATTACTTTTCCACTTATAATATTATGATTCAGAATATCAAAGCTTGTCGTTTTAGTTTGTGTCCCAATATTAAGAATAACAACAGATAGTTTATTACTATCCGGACTTAAAAATGCAGAAACCCTTAAACTATCAGAATCAACACTGGCAGAAATTCTTTTCCATCCAAAATCAACAAATTTTGAATATTGCCTGAATGCCCAGTAATATTTTGTTACAAGATATGTAGTAAAACCAACTTGAATTAGTGGTTTACCTCCATTACCCCAGACTAACTGCCAATAAAGATATCCTGAAACATTTCCATTAACCAAGCAATTATGTATAAGCCAGACTGTTTGAAACCAATCACCACGATCAAATTCTGTTTGAAATATCGGTTTACTTGTATATGTATTTCCTATTGCCGTAAGGCTAGTGTTAAAGGCATCGGGATTTGTATTATTTAATCCTCCATCACCGTGATACAGATGATAAGCATAACCATCGTAGTGATTTGAGTTTAAATTATTAGCATAATTCTGAAAAGCATTAAACCCAATCCCATGAACTTCAGATACAAGTATTTTTGGATACAGGTTTGCCTGCTGCAAAGCCATATAGACAGAATCCAATGCTTTATTGTAACCGGCAACAGAAGAATTTTCCGTACCTTCAAAACGGCATGATTCCCATGAAGCATCATAAGAAGGTTCATTTTGAATGCTGATATAATCCGGTTCAACTCCTATTGAATTATAAGCATTCAAAGAATTTACCCAGTAAGCTGCAAATTCTTTATACATGTATTGACCGCTTGTATCTTTTTTCAGCGTTGCATTATTACCTCCATTTAAATCATTATTACTCTTTATATTAGTCGGGGGTGTCCATGAAGATATGAGTATTTTTGGTCTGAATGGTGAAAGAGCATACATTGTATCAACAATTTCTGCAATATTTGGGGCAAAGTTTGTTGGATTATTCCGGTAATCATTTTTAAGTCTTAGAATATCCAATCCAAGATCATTAAAAATATAATTGTAAATTTCACCTTTCCTTTGACTTCCTGTTAAAGTACCATCAGCCCACGCAATTGCAGCACCAAATCCTTCCATTGTTTGATGAGTTTCTGCCGCATTAATTATACTATTGGCGGTTGATTGAGAGTATGACTGAAAATTAAATACTATAAAGAAGATTAAAATTATTTTCTCAATCTTTAATGAACGTATTTTCACTAAGCTCATTAATTTGTAAAAGTAAAATTTAATTCCATTCATTGCTGCCTCTTTTATTAAATATAAATTCTCATTTCAGATAAATACTACAGAAACATTAACGGATTAATAT
>CAYNUV010000653.1:0-1945 GCA_964400245.1 uncultured Ignavibacteriaceae bacterium | reverse complement strand
CATAATTATCTGAGCCAATTGTAGTGAATTGTCTATTATAGAAATATCCTTCTCCCTTAGAAAACATCAAGATGGCATCTGTACAAGCGCCAAATGTCTTAGTTTGCATTACAATTCCAGACCGACGTTTCCAAATAATTTCGGAAATGAATCTTTCCGCTCCAAATACTTCGTCAAGTACGATCTTAGCATAATGAGCTACTCTGTAATCAAGATGGATATATATGGTTCCGGTTTCGGTCAATAATTCTCGCAAGAGTATAATGGTTTCAAAAAACCACTGCAAATAAGATTGTAGTCCCTTTCCCCATGTGTCTCTATATGCTTTTTGTTCTATAATACTCGGCTGTTTAATAAATTCTGTTGTTTCATTCTCTTCAGTTTCAGGATTATCAGGTATTATTGCATTGAAAGAAAAATCAGCGCCAGTGTCAAAAGGCGGATCTATATAAATAAGATTTACTTTTCCCGAAAATTCAGGGAGTAAAGAAGGAAGAACATATTTTTTATCTCCCCAAATAAGCCTGTTACGCCACTCTGAAGTTTTACCACCGGACAAGAAGTTAAACGTTGTTTGCCTTTCTTGCTTAGATTCATTTACAGTTTCAATAGTTTGGAATGGAAGGGCAATTTTAACCGGAGAGACTTTTTTATCGTCTTTGTATTTACCTTCCCAAATGAGTTCGGTCATTATTTAAGTTTACCCTCAATAAAGATTTATATGGTAAGGGAAAATAAAAAAAATTATCTTATGAGGTAACAAATTAGATTAAAAATGACTTATATTTTTTTTAGTAATGAAGGACTAAGTTGGAAAGAGGTAGATAAGCTATTTGAAAACAAGGTATTAAAACAACTAATTTATTGCTAATACCGAAATTATAAATTATTTTATAATTAATTTTTTATACTTTTTAGAAAAAGGCATATATAAAATCGGAAGGCTACTTGTAAGTGTAAGAGGATCAGTCGAAGCTATTGAAGCTGCTAAAGGCGGAGCTCATATAGCTGATGTTGAATTCCCGGGTTCTGCACTTGGAACACCATACCCATTAAATATTGAAACTGTCAGAAATAGACTTGATAAAAACGGATTTAAAAAAATACACATCTCTACAAACATTGGCGAAGAACAGAGAATAAGAAGTAACTCCTGCCAGGCTGCTTTGGGTGTAGCACTTGCAGGAGCTGATTATATTAAATTAGGTTTTGCCGGATTGGACTATAAAGCTGCTGTTTATCTGGGTAGAAATTTAGTCAGGACGATAAAACACTGGTTCCCTAAAAAGAAAGTATATCCTGCAGTTTTTCCTGAAGAGCGATTTAGTATTTCATTTAATCCATTAAAAGAGGGACCAAAATTAGTTAAAGAAATTAATTGCAATGGTTTATTGATTGATACCTATGATAAAATTATTGGAAAAGGTTTATTAGATTATTATACCATTAAGCAATTGAAAAAATTTGTGAATGATTTGCATAAACTTGGTAAAGAAGCATGGCTTGCCGGAAGTATTACCAAAGAACAATTACCTCAACTTTGGAAAACAGGTGTTGATGTTATTTGTGTGAGAGGGGCAGCTTGTGAGAAGTTGGAAGGTGAAGGGAGATTTGGAGAAGTGAAAAAGGAAATTGTTAAGGACTTGATTTCAACAACTATTACAATTAAATGATGCAATAATTATTACAATGAAAATTTCAAAAATTACCATAAAAAATATTCGCTGTTTTGAAGACATCGAAATTGATCTCACATCAAAAAATCAAATTAACCAGTTGACAGTTTTTCTTGGTAATAATGGGGTGGGTAAAACTACCATTCTTAGAGCCATTGCCTTAAGTCTTTGTGAAGAATCTGGTGCAGCAGGTCTATTGGATGAATTACATGGTGATTGGATTAGAAAAGAATCTAAGGGAAAACCAGCATATATAAAACTCGAGTTCG
>CAYNUV010000652.1:0-1951 GCA_964400245.1 uncultured Ignavibacteriaceae bacterium | reverse complement strand
TGAATTAATCGATAATGCAATTGATATTTGGGTAAAAGGAGGTAGGAAAAGAAAGTTAGTTATCAAATTGGATTTTGATTATACTCAAAATACAATTTGCATACTTGATAATGCTGATGGTATTCCTGAAAAGGATTTAGAAGTTCTAATTACCCCTGGGGCAACAACAAACAAACCGGAAGATTACACAATAGGAATTTTTGGAGTGGGAACCAAAAGAGCTGTGATTGCATTAGCAGAAAATATAAAAATCAAATCTCGATATAAAAAGAACAAAACATTTGCAATTGAATTCGATGAGCAATGGTTGAATGATGAAGAATGGAAATTACCATATTTCTTGGTTGATAAAATTAATGAAAATAGCACGTTAATTGAATTACAAAAACTTCGGGTAAAAATTGAAAATCAGGATTTAACTATTCTAGAAAAAAATCTTTCATCGATATATGCAAGATTTTTATTTTCTAAGAAAATTGACATATACATTAATTCTAAAAAGTTGGAAGCTATTAATTTTGAGAATTGGGCGTTTCCGCCAGATTATGAACCACGCAGATATCATGGAAATATTAATACGCGCGAAGATAGAAAAGTTAAAGTTGAAGTAATTGCTGGTCTAACACAAGAGTCTAGTCCTACAACAGGAGAGTATGGTGTTTATTTTTACTGTAATAATAGGTTAATAGTCAGCGGATTAAAAAGTCCAGAAGTTGGATTTATAAAGGGCATTGCTGGTTTACCAGATGCAAGTTTGTCAATTGCTCGAATTATAGTTTCGTTTAAGGGTGAAGCCAGAGATATGCCTTGGAATAGCAGCAAATCAGACATAAACACCAATCATTACATATTTAATGCGTTCAGATATTGGTTATTAGAAATTGTAAAAAATTATTCTCAACTGTCACGAAGACTCAAAGGCGATTGGCCTGAATCAGTCTTTAAGTATACTAAAGGCGAAATAAGAGATATTCCCGTACCAGATTTTTCAATTGCTCAAAAAGCATATCTAGTAGAATTACCACCTGGACATATAAGATATGTTGACCAAGTCCGTCAAAAAAATTCTTCTATCGAAAAATCAAAACCTTGGACTAAAGGGTTATATGAAGGAATTGTCGCTGTTAACTATATATCAAAACAGAAATTAGAAACAAAGAATAGGCTTTCTTTAATTATTTTAGATAGCACACTTGAGATCGCTATTAAGGAGTATTTGGTTAGAGATTCGGGTACTCATTATACAGATGCTGATTTACTTAGGTTATTTAGTAAAAGACATCTTGTTGTTGCAGAAATTAAGAAGTACGTTAATCAGAAAGATGTAACTGAAGTAGAATGGAAAAAATTAGGATACTATTATGACTTAAGATGTAAATTTGTTCATGAAAGAGCAACTGTCGATGTTTCTCCTAACCAATTGGAAGATCAGCGTAAATTGGTCGAAAAAGTTCTAAGAAAACTTTTCAACCTAAAATTTTGACTATGAAATCTTTTCCCAAAACTCACATCGTTCCTGCTCTTTCACCTTCCCCATAACAATCTTCTCGGCTAATTTGGGAAACAATAAGTTCAACCATGTTAATGCTTTTAATTTACCAGGTATAATCAATTCTCTTTTTCTGCTCAACATTCCTTTAATAATTTTTCTGCTGCATTCTTCAAGAGAGATTGACTCTTTATTGTGCTCTTTTCTTGTTACTCCAATTTTGTTGCCATTCTTATCAAAAGCATTTTTTCTAAGATCTGTTCCGCGAAGCCAGTGGGGCATAACAAGCATTACATTAACACCTTTGTTTTTCAATTCCATACGTAATGTATTTAAAAATCCTGTTAGTGCATGTTTTGATGCGACGTACCCCGAATGATATGGAACAGAAATTTTTCCCTGTATTGATGAGATTGCAGTTATTAATCCTTTGCTTTTTATAAGATGAGGAAGAAAGTAATG
>CAYNUV010000651.1:0-1951 GCA_964400245.1 uncultured Ignavibacteriaceae bacterium | reverse complement strand
CTTCCAGATGCTTGATTACATTTTCTAATTGTTTTTCGGGAATATTTTTTTCAAGAACAACTACCACTTTTTGCTCCGATAATTAATGGAAATTCTTTTCTCCGGCTTTAATCGCCAGGTCAATATAATCTTCTTTAGTGGGAATAGCACAGGAATAATCAGGACTATAAGCACAATAAGGATTATAGGCAAGATTAAAATCTATTGTGTAGATAAATTCTTTATCATGCATTAACTCAAAATCTACGTATCTTCCTACACCGTAAGTTTCTTCACCTGTTGTCTTATCTGTAAACCAGATGCTGTAATAAACTTCTCCTGTTTTTGATACTCCTTTATAAACATTTACTTTATATTCTTTATCATTATAATTTAACTTAATATATCCATACCGTATAACTTTTCTTTCTTCGCGTTTGGTTCCAAAAATAGTTATTGTGTCCTTTTGTTCATATTCAAATAATTTACTTTTAAGAACAAAATCGGGATCAGGTGAATAATAATGCAAAGATTCAAAATTTATTTTAGTTTTTGCATTAAATGGTGAAGACGGATCGTTCTTCATATAATCATCTTTTTCCTGCCGGATATTATTTATCTCATTAATATAAGCTTTCTCCTCGGGGGAATAATTTTTTCCACAGGAAATAATCAGGATTGTGATAACTGATATCAAATATATAATAGTAAAAGAATATTTCATTAAAGAGTTCCGATCTTCTGATTATTTAACATATTAAATTTATCAAAATTTTTGTGATAATTCCGTGATGATTTAATTAATAAATATCTTTAAAGTACAGTCGAATAAAAAATGAAATCATCCATAATATATATTATAATTTTCCTTTTGAATCTTTCGGTTTCCTTTGGTCATGTCGGGATAAACTATCCAATAGAAAATTCTGAATTTACTTCAGGTAGTTCAGTCATTATCCAGTGGTACATTGCAATAGACCATGGTGATTGTGATTGGGATATATACTTTTCAACTGATAATGGCAATAGCTGGTCAATAATCGAAGAAAATCTTCACAAATCTCAACTAACATATGCGTGGACTGTTCCGAATATCCAAACCACTCTTGGGAAAATAAAAGTCGTTCAGGATAATTCTTTGGCAGCCGATTATGATGCTGTAAGCGGCAGATTCTCAATATCTTTGGGTACCACAGATATAATACATGAAAATATCCAGGCAAATGAATTTTTCCTCTCCCCTGCATATCCAAATCCTTTCAATAGTTCAACTGTTATTTCCTTTAACCTGCCTCAACAAGAGTATGTTCAATTAAATATTTACAGTATATCGGGAGAAAGAATAAAAACTCTTGTAAATACTGAAATGTCTGCAGGTTTTCACCAGGCGACCTGGAATGCGGATGAAGTAACATCCGGAGTATATTTTTTTTCAATTGAAACTAAAAATTTTTTACAAAGCAGGAAAGTAATTTTAATGAAATAATTTAATTGGTTTCCTTAACTTTCTTCTTAAGTTCGTGAAGCTTATTCAATGCTTCAATCGGAGTAAGCTTATCAATCTCGATATCACCTATTTCTCCTCTCAGTTTGTCATCTTTAATTTCAAAAAGACTGATCTGATTTTTATCTGCAGATTTTAATCTAGATAATTTCTCTTTCTTTTCTTCATAAGGAGTTAGTTCTTTACTTTCAAGATTTTGAAGGACTTCCTTTGCACGGTTTATAACAAATAGCGGCAAGCCAGCCATTTGTGCAACTTGTATTCCATAACTGTGATCAGCCTGCCCGGGATTTACTTTATGAAGGAAGATTACTTTATCTCCATACTCACGAACTTCAACTTTGTAATTCCGGATCCTTGGAAATATCTCAGCCATTTCATTCAATTCATGATAATGTGTAGCAAAAAGAGTTTTTGCATTTAAATCAGGATGTTCATGGAGATATTCCGTAATTGCCCAGGCAATAG
>CAYNUV010000650.1:0-1962 GCA_964400245.1 uncultured Ignavibacteriaceae bacterium | reverse complement strand
GAAATTGTTTACAGATGTTGTGAATACTATGCCAGTTTATAATTCACCGAATTTAGTAAAATAATCAATAAGTTTCTTCATAGATAAAGTCATTTTTAACTCTCTCCTTCATAAGTAGCAACTTTATTCCCTGAACAAATTCAGATGATCCGCAAAGAAAGAAGTGTTTATTAGAAAAAGATCCAACTCTGTTTTTTATCAAGTCGAGATCTATTCTTTTGTTTTCATAATTGGGATTTTCAACACTTTCTCCCGTAATACATGTATAAATTGAGAACTTTTGATGCATATTTTTTATTGCTTCAAATTCCTGAATAAATGCAAGATCTTTTTGATAGCACTCGCTATAAAATAGACTAAACTGGATTTCTGGATAAAGTCTTGTGGCAGATCTAATTATACTTCTGAACGGCACTACGCCGATACCACCTGCAAAATACACTACATTTGCCATGGTATCGTTTGGGCTGAATTGCCCTAATGGTCCACTTATTCCTACATCATCCCCCACCTTTAAATCATGAAGCCTACTAGAAAATAAACCATCTTTTTTAACAGTGATTTCAAGATATTCATCAAATGGAGATGAAGAGATCGAATAAGGTATACCTTCTTTTGATACCTCACCTCGATTATCTTTTAAATGAATTGTAATGTATTGCCCTGGGTTAAATTCTAATTTTTTTCCAGATATAAATCGTAGGGTAACCCCTAGGCTTGATTCCGGTATCTTATTTTTAAGTTTAAATAAATTAATCATACATTAAGTAATCATGAGCTCGTCTTTTGCCTCCTGTGATAACATGTTTTTATTCCAAGCTGGTTCCCATACTAGTTCAATATTCACAGTTTTACCAGATATTTCTTCCGACACCTCCCGGATATTCTGCATTATATAAGGACCATCTGGACATCCCATACTTGTAAGAGTCATTTTGATAAAAACTTCCGCACCTTCTAAACGAATATCATAGATCAATCCTAGGTCAATAATATTGATTCCAACCTCTGGGTCTATAACACGCTGTCGTATTGCTTCTTGAATTTGTTCAGTAGAAATATTAGGCATGGTCTTTTTTCTGAATCATCTTGATTCCTTTATGTAGTGCTGTTAGTGGCAATAGAACACATTTAATCCTCCCTATTCCAATTTTGCCCTCAAAAAGATCTTCCATATTTTTATAATCCATATTTTCAATATCTTTAATATTCCTACCCTTAATATTGTCGCTTAGAAGGGATGCAGAGGCAATACTTAGAGCACAACCTATCGCAGTAAAAGCAACATTTGTTATGATTCCCTCATTATTACAATTTATTTCAAGTGTAATATTATCACCGCAGAGTGGGTTTTTATCTTTTATCGATACGTCAGGTTTCTCCAGCAGTCCATAGTTGCGGGGATTTCTGGAATGTTCCAAAATATTTTCTCGGTAAAGATCACTCATATTTTTAAAATTTGCTTAGCATATTTTAGTGCATCAATTAGCGCATCAATATCTTCTTTAGAATTGTATACAGCTATGCTCAGTCGACAACTTGCTGGCAGATTCATCTCGTTATGTAATGGTGCAGCACAATGGTGTCCCGCTCGAATACAAACACCATATTCACCAACAAGACTAGCGATGTCATGAGCATGAGCTCCTTTTATGATAAAGGAGATTACCCCACCGCGATGATCCGAATGAGAATGCCCTAATATAGTTAATTTTTCTACTATATTTAATTTTTTCCAAATTGCTTTTTTAAAAGCATGCGATGGCATAAATAACATGCAGTTTTTACTTGGTGGAATTAATGAAAAGAGTATTGTATTCTTCAATTATCTTAGGCCAATTATATATCTCATTAATCTTTCCAATATTTGAGCTTATATATTTAGATGTTTCTCTATCTCTGGTAATAGTATTTATAATTTGGGCAACAGACCTTGCATCATGAAAATAATAACCATCTTTC
>CAYNUV010000649.1:0-1962 GCA_964400245.1 uncultured Ignavibacteriaceae bacterium | reverse complement strand
CTATTGTAAAAGAGATACTACTTCAAGGTGATACAAACTTTGAATTCAATAAAGCTGAATTGTTATCTACAGCTTATCCTATACTAAATGAACTTGCAGAAGTAATTAAGAAGAATCCTGAGACAAGATGGAGAATTGAAGGACATACAGATGCCGTTGGTTCCGATTCTTACAATATGGATCTTTCAAGAAGAAGAGCTGAATCTGTACTAAACTATCTGTTAACACAGGGAGTAGACAGAAGCAGGCTTGAAACAGTTCCTATGGGAGAATCACGACCTGTAGCAACAAATGATACACAGGAAGGCAGAGCAATGAACAGGAGAGTTGAAATAAAAATGATTGAATAGATGAATAAATAATTCATCTCTTCCCACAAGCCCGTCATTATTTGACGGGCTTTTTTATTTACGTTAATTAAAACTTCGTAGTACAGATTATTAATCTGTGGATATTTGTATACACACCCTTACAAAGTAGTTTAAATTAGTTTGGTTGGTACAAAAATTAAATAAGTTTAATTTTAACCAATTAAATATTTCTCTTAATTGAAATAAAGAGGTTAAAATTGTTTGACGAAAATTATAAATTCACCTGTGTAGAGAGATTTTTAAGATATGTTAAGTATGATACGCAATCCGATGAAGATTCAAAATCATTTCCAAGTTCTGAGAAGCAGAAAATTTTATCTGCCGATCTTGCAAAGGAACTAAAGGAGATCGGACTTAAAGATGTACAGATGGATGAATGGGGTTATGTAATGGCTTCCCTTCCTTCAAATTCAAAAAAAGAGGTAACCGCCATTGCTTTTATAGCTCATGTTGATACTTCACCGGCAGTAACAGGAAAAAATGTTAATCCCATTATCCATAAAAACTACCAGGGTGGAGATATCAAGCTTCCTAGTGGCGGATGGATTATTAAAGAAAAAGATAATCCCGATCTTAAAAACATGAAAGAATTTGACATCATAACTACAGATGGAACTACATTGCTTGGTGCAGATAACAAAGCAGGAGTCGCCGAAATTGTGGATTCTGTAAATTATTTAATTACTCATCCTGAAGTAAAACATGGACCAATAAAAATTTGTTTTACGCCTGATGAAGAAGTTGGAAGGGGAACAGAAAAAATAGATTTAAAAAAACTTGGGGCAGTATATGCTTACACAGTTGATGGATCAAGCAGGGGTGAAATTGAAAGTGAAACATTTAGTGCTGATGCTGTTGTAATAAAGTTCTTTGGAAAAAATATTCATCCCGGTTATGCAAAAGGGCAAATGATAAACTCAATAAAAACAGCTTCTGCTTTTATTGATAGTCTGCCAAAAAATAAATTATCACCCGAAACTACTTCGGGAAGAGAAGGATACGTTCATCCAATGTCCTTCAACGGGAATGAGGAATTAACTGCAATAAAGTTTATCATTAGAGATTTTGAAACACCTAAGTTAAAAGAGTATGAAAATTTTCTTAAAGAATTAGCTGAGAAGACCGTAGTAAAATTTTCTGGAGCCCGTTTTGAGTTTGAAGTATTTGAACAATACAGAAACATGAAAGAAGTTCTGATTAATCATCCTATGATAATAGATTATGCTGCTGAAGCACTGGAAAGGTTGGGAATAAAACCTATAATGCATCCAATCAGAGGTGGGACTGATGGATCAAGATTATCTTTTATGGGGCTTCCAACTCCAAACATTTTTGCGGGCGAGCACAGCTTTCATTCCCAGCTTGAGTGGGTGGCTGTACAGGATATGGAAATGGCTGTAAAAACTATAGTTGAGATTGCTAGGGTTTGGGAAGAAAAAAGTTAGAGGGAGTTTCTATTTATACCTTCCTGTCATAAATCCAGCTAAAGCTTTCTTTTTCCCCTGCAAATGAAAACCTGTTTGCAAGTGCTGTATATCTTTCAGATAGTGTACAGAGATAATCCTGTGCTTTTGCTGCAACATCCGATAAT
>CAYNUV010000648.1:0-1964 GCA_964400245.1 uncultured Ignavibacteriaceae bacterium | reverse complement strand
TAAGAGGAGCTAAAGGAAGAATAAGAAAACTTGGCGCAGATTATCTTATGTACCGCCTTCTCGATTCCATAGTTGATAATTATACTGTCATCTTACTTCAGTTAGATGAAATAATGGAAAACTTTGAGGATGAACTTCTCGATAAGCCAAGCCAGGAAACAATTGAAGAAATTTATTTATTCAGAAAAGAGATTAACAAGTTAAGGCGGGCAATTGTCCCTCTTAAAGATGTGATTTATACTATGGTAAAGGATATTCAGCCATTGATTCAAAAATCAAGTATGATTTTTATTAAAGACCTTGAAGATCATATTAAGAGTGCTGTTGAAACAGTTGAAGGATACAGGGAACAGGTTAATAGTATGATTGAGATTTACAGGTCTTCATCACAATTAAAACTAAATGAAATTTTAAAAGTTCTAACTATAATCTCAACTATATTTATTCCTTTAACATTTATAGTTGGAATATATGGAATGAATTTTAATCCGGACTCGAGTCCGTTAAACATGCCTGAACTTAATTGGTATTTTGGTTATCCTTTTATTATGATGCTAATGTTGATTATTGCTATTGGACTTTTATTAATATTTAAGAAAAAGCGCTGGATTTAAAAAAACCGGCAGGAACTTTAACCGCTTAATTATTATCTTTAACTATGAAATTATCAGTATTGGCTCTCTTCATTATTTTTACTGCGGATATATTTTCTCAACAAGCAGCTGATTATTTTCCTGAACAGCTTGGACATAAATGGAATTACAGGATATCAATCCTGGATTCAGTTAACAATCCAATTCCCGAACTAACTTTTTTTCAATCTGATTCATCATCCTCACTTGATGATTATGAAGGAAAGCTTGCTTATCATATTCTTACCAAAAAAGGTAGCCCGGAAGTCATTCAATTCCTTCCTTATATAGATACGAATTACGTTCATCTTACAGGCACTGATGGTTATGAATATTTTGACATTTCGGAAATTGAAACTATAATAGCTTTAATTGATTCTGCAGACTTGAATGATATTCTTCCTTTTCTTAGTTTATTTGAATCTTTTAGCGGATGGCGGTTAGCTTATAGGTTTGCTCAGAATGTTAACCAGCAATACGATATATCAAGTTTTGATACAACAGTTATTATTGATTCACTTGAACTTCCATTGAGATTTACTGCAAAAGGGAAAAGACTTCAGGATGAAACTCTTGAAACTGAAATTGGAATTATTTTATGTAAAAAATTTGTTATAACAAATTCAATTAGCTACTTAATAATTTTTCCACCTTTTCCTCCGGTTCCCGTCTTAATGATTGAATCAGAAGACACTGTTTGGATTGCACCCGGAAACTGGATTGTAAAGGATATCATTCCATCTACAAATGTTGATCTCGAAATACTGGATTTGGGAGAATATATTATTCCAGGTTTCCAGAGAGAAATAACTTCCGAAATAACAGGAATAGAAAAAGATAAAGTAGAACTATTAAATTTTAATCTTAAGCAGAATTATCCCAATCCTTTTAATCCATCAACTAATATAGGATTCCGGATTTTGAATCAAGGATTTGTATCATTAAAAGTTTATGATATTCTCGGGAATGAAGTAGCTGTTCTTTTAAATGAAGCTAAACCTGCAGGAGATTATGAAATTTTATTTGATAGTAAGAATTTAGCAAGCGGAGTTTATTTCTATACACTTATATTTTCTGATAATTTTTCCGGGACTAATTATTCGGTTACAAAACAAATGTTACTCATTAAATAATAAAAATTTTATTAATCAGCTTTAACAATTGGGGCTGCCTAATGTTTTATAAAAATATTAATTACAAAAAAATGTTTTCAGCAGTCGAGGTTTCCTCTTTACCTTTAAGAGAAAAAATTGAAGTGAAATATAAATGGGATCTCAGTCATATTTATAAAAATGATGATGAATGGGAGAAGGATTTCAGTTGGGTTGAAAA
>CAYNUV010000647.1:0-1972 GCA_964400245.1 uncultured Ignavibacteriaceae bacterium | reverse complement strand
AATATTACAAACTCGTAAAAGAGAAATAAACTGAATATATTTTTGAACTTGGGCAGTTTGATATTATTAGTATTTATATTGCAAATAATTATAGAGGTAAATATGAAAAAAATATTATTACTTTTTTTATTTCCATTTCTTGTTAACAACTTATATAGTCAGAATGATTTACAGAATGTTTCTGTTGATCAGGAAATCAGGAAACTTGAACAAGGACAAGTTGATGCGCTTTTGAGAAATGATGTAGATGAAATGCAAACACATTGGGCAAAAGATTATACTGTTAACAATCCTTTTAACAAAGTTGTAAAAGCCAGTGAAGGTCCTATTAGAGCTGGAACACTTACATACTCTTCATTTATACGAGAGATTGAATCCATAATAATTCACGGAGAAACTGTTATAGTAATGGGAGGAGAAACAATAGTCCCAAACGATAATTCTCCTGAATCCGGAAAGACAATTCATCGCCGCTTTACAAATATATGGATGAAAGAAAATGGAAAGTGGCTTATGGTTGCACGTCACGCTAATGTAATATGTGAAAACTAAGGTAATTGCTCGATTTGAATCAGATGTATAGAAGTTAGGCAGAGAAAGAGTTAAAGAAATAAATATGGATAAGAATTTAGGAAAGATAGCCGGGTGGTCATTTATCATCGGGGCTTTGTTAATCAATATTCCTTACTCCTTATTGATTACTAATTTTAATTATCCCGACATATTAAGAGAATCGCCGGAGAAGATTCTTTTGCAATTTTATAATGGTGGTGACGCACTAATATATCAATGGCTGGCATTTGCCTGGGTAGGTTTTCCAATCCTGGTTGGGATTATATTGTTAAATAAAATATTCAAAGATGAAAAGATATTGACCGGGCAATTTGCTGCTGCTTTTGGAATTACAGCAATAATTTTTCAGTTAATTGGATTATTGCGCTGGGTATTTGTTGTTCCTGTTCTGGCAAACAAATTTGTTGAACCCGGTACCAGCCAGGCAATGAAGGATTCAATAATTGTTTCCTTTCAAATTATTCATCAATATGGCGGTGTATTAATAGGTGAACATTTAGGACAGATATTTACGATAATCTGGACTTTACTGATAAGCATTGCAATGTTCAAATCCACAATATTTAAAAAATGGTTAGGATGGCTGGGAATAATAGTTTCTTTAATTTATTTATTGGCTCAGGGAGAATTGTTTCAAACTGTTATACCAAAGATTATTGTTTTCCCTGCTGCCGGATTCATAGGAAGCATCCTATGGTTAGTATGGATGATAATATTAGGAATATTTTTGATTCGCTCCAACAAGTTAATGACTTAAGATTTGAAATTTGAGATTTGATCCCGAAACAAGTTCGGTACAAGCTTTTGAAATTTAAACGTTGCTTTTTAAAAGGAAAAAAATAAATTAATAATTGAGTTTGTAACTGCCTTGAGATAAATTGTGGTCTATTCGAAGAGAAACTAATTTAAACTTATTTGAAATGATTTAAGAAGTAATTCTGAATAAACAATAGTTAGCCTGCACAATCTGTATTCAATAAATGATTCCTATTATGAAGAAAACACATTCAACCAATTCCAGAAAAACAAGACAGAATGCCATAAACATCGAACTTCAAAGACAAAGTGTTATCGAAGAACGTTGGTTGGCTACTTGGATTTTAACAGTGCATTTAGAAATTGAAATGATTCTATCTGAACTACTCAAACGTAATTTACCGATGCCTGAAAAATTCTTAGACAATGGTCGTTCTAAACCAAGCTTTGCTCATAAGCTCATATTATGTGAGAGCCTTTCGTTGATTAATGAAAAACTTTCTCCCGCAATATGGAGTCTAAATAGATTGCGAAATGAATTAGCCCATCAACTGGAAGATGTTCCCTCAATTGACAATCTCTCAAAATTCATCGAAGGTATTAGTGGTATTCATCCACTATTGGTTGGAAGAAAAGGTTTGAC
>CAYNUV010000646.1:0-1973 GCA_964400245.1 uncultured Ignavibacteriaceae bacterium | reverse complement strand
CTTACCTCGTTTACTGCTAGTATGCAGATTAGTGGTTCTGTGTTACTTAGTTGGTCTACAGCAACAGAAACCAATAACAGTGGTTTTGAAATCCTGCGTCAAGTTAAAGATGGTGAAAATTGGTTTAAAGTTGGGTTTGTTGAAGGATATGGTACAACCACTGAAACGCAAACATACTATTTCACTGATAAATCTGTTTTATCAGGTGCTTATCAATATAAATTAAAACAAATAGATTACGATGGTTCCTTCTCTTATTCAGATATTATTGAAGTGGAGATTCTGCCTCCAAAATTTTTTGTATTGCAGCAGAATTATCCCAATCCGTTTAATCCTTCAACGGAAATTGTATTTCATATTGCTCAGCAGGGTTTTGTATCATTAAAAGTTTATGATATTTTAGGAAGAGAAGTTAAAACTTTGGTGAATGAAGAATTATCAAATGGAATTTATAAAGTTGATTGGAATGGAGATAATGAATTTGGTGAAAAAGTTAGCAGCGGAATTTATTTTTACAGAATTGAAACAGGTTCATTTGTAAATTCCAGGAAGATGATTTTGATGAAGTAATCTTTAACTCCTCTAAAATCCTCTCTTTCAAATGGGGAGGATTTTTCTTTATGTCCCTTTTTTACAAAGAGAATTTACTAAGGTTCCGGCACTTTTTATCCAAGTCAAAAATCAAATAATTCCGGAGGGTTTATATGAAGCTCTTTATTACGATTTTCTTTTTTTCATTTCTTTTCACTTCAGCATTTGCAATTGAACCAAATCAATGGAATAATTTTGAGGATGGAACTACTCAGGGATGGACCTGTGGTTTACCTAACCCAAATCCTCCAATGGTTATGTTTGATGGCGGTCCTGGCGGAAACGGTAATGCTTATTTACATGTAATGTCAAATGGTGGTACAGGAGCCGGTGGAAAGCTTGTTGTATTTGATACCATTCAATGGACAGGTAATTATATTGCTGCGGGAGTTAATAAAATTAGTATGCATCTGAAAAACATCGCCAATGAAAATCTTTTTATAAGAATTGTTGTTCAGGGTCCAGGCGGTAGCTTCTGGAGTGTAAATGCTGCAATGCTGGCACCACAGAGTGATTGGCAGGTCGCTCAATTCTCTTTATTGCCCGCCGATCTTACAGGAGGTTCAGATTTGAATGCTACACTGAGTGATGTTACTCAATTGAGAATTCTTCATAGTGTTGCGGGCAGTAATATCGGTGATGTTGTTGCTGCAGATTTAGGTATAGATAATATTTCTGCTGCAGAAAATCCTCTGCCTGTTGAATTAGTATCTTTTACAGCAAATCAAAATGGCAGTATAGTTACTTTAAACTGGGTAACCGCAACCGAAACAAACAATCGTGGTTTTGAAATTGAAAGAAAATTAATTAAGAATGAGAATGAAGAGGGATGGAGAATAATTGGATTTAAAGAAGGTGCCGGAACAACTACTGATCAAAGAAATTATATTTATTACGATAACCTTGCTGATATTATTGTTGATAAAGCAGCTTACAGGTTAAAGCAAATTAATTTTAACGGAACATTCACTTACAGTGATATTGTTTATTTAGAGAAAGTCGCACCATATAATTTTAGTTTGTCTCAAAATTTTCCGAATCCTTTTAATCCTGCAACGAAGATAAAATTCAATTTACCTTCTGATGAATTTGTTTCACTTAAGATTTATAATCTTCCTGGAAATGAAATTGCTGTTTTGATTAATGAAAAAAGAACAGCAGGCAGTTATGAAATCAATTTTGAAGCAGGAGACTTACCAAGCGGAATCTATTACTACCAGTTAGTTGCAGGTAGATTTTCCGAAACTAAGAAGATGATTTTGATGAAGTAAAGCTATATTTAAATCTCCACTGGAATGGGAGATTTAATTAAAAGTGGGTGGAATATCATAAAAAAGAAAATCAATTTTTTTTGGATAGCTCCGAAAGTATAATACCACTTG
>CAYNUV010000645.1:0-1974 GCA_964400245.1 uncultured Ignavibacteriaceae bacterium | reverse complement strand
AACCTTTCCTGTTATAAAAATCCTGGATGCCCGGCAAAGGACGGCGCGGCGAATGAAAATCCATAAGTATCCATGGAGACATTCCACTTAAATTCGGAATCCTTCTCATTAGCTTAACCTGGTGTTCATAAACACTTGCCTGGTAATCTTCGGTCCATCTTGTTAAACTGTCTCCATAAAATCCTTGTAAAGCATCTGCTCCAAATTCGCTCACAATAATCGGTTTGTTATAGTTGGTCTGATAGTTAATCCTATCAGCTTTATCCGGCAAACCATCATACCAGCCAAGGTATTCATTCAATCCTATGACATCGAGATATTCACCGAAGGGATCATCAATCATTATTGTTGTGTCGTTTATATAATGATTTTCAAGAGCTGCTGTTATTAATCTCGTGTTGTCTAATTCCCTTGCCTGTTCAGTTAATTTTTTAAGAAAGATTAATCGCTCATCACTTAATGGAGTTTCATTTGCAACAGACCAGAGAATAACGGATGACCTGTTTTTATCCCGTGTTATCATTTCAGTTAATTGATTTTCAGCATTAAAAAAAGTCTGTTCATTGTTCCATAATATCGTCCAGTAAACTGGAATTTCCGACCAGATCATAATTCCCATTTCATCTGCAAGTCGAATAATATTTTCATTATGCGGATAATGAGCTAAGCGGATAAAATTTCCATTTAATTCTTTCACCCAGTTTAAAATTATCCGTGCATCTTCTTCATTGTTTGCTCTTCCTCCACGCAAAGGAGCTTCTTCATGTGCAGAAATTCCTCTTAAAAAGATTGGTTCTCCGTTAAGTAAAATATTTGTGCCTTTAGTTTCAATTCTTCGAAAGCCAATTTTTTCCTCTACTGTATCCATTTCAGTTTCAACTAAAACATTATAGAGTTTCGGATTTTCAGGAGACCATAAAACGGGCTCTGCATTAAAATTAAACTTACAGAATCCATTTTCATCTGTACTAATTGAAAATTCTTTCTGAAGTTCAGGAATTTCAATCTTTATATTTTGTTTAAGTTTCACTCCATCAAGTTGAATCCATCCTGAAATTTCATCATCCGAATTTTTATCAAGCTGAATGAAATAATCTTTAATAAAAGTTGATGGCACTTCAACTAAAGTGACAGATCGTGTCAAACCACCGTAATTCCACCAATCAGTATTAACTGTGGGTACAAACTCCCGGCTTCTTTTATTATCGATTTTAACAATCAGAAAATTATCTTTTTCTTTTACAAAATCAGTTATTTCAAAATTAAAAGGAGTAAATCCGCCTTCGTGTTCACCAATTTTAGCCCCGTTCAGATAAACTATTGCTTTATAATTTGCAGCGCCAAAGTAAACGAATAATCTTTTCCCTGAAGTTAAATTGTAGCCTGTCCCGACAAAGTCGGGATCAAAATCTTTTTTATACCAGATTGTTCCTTCATACAAAAAAAGCTTTTCCTTTTGCGTATTCCAATCACCGGGAACTTTAAGAGTTTCTGATTTATCAAAATCATATTCAATCAAATCACTTTTACTCTGTGGTTTCTGATTTTTAAAATATCCATTCGGATTTGGCTCATACCGGTAATTGTAATAACCGTTTTCGTAAGGATCAACAATTATTTGCCAATCGCCGTTAAGCGAAAATGTTTTTCTTCCATTTGTGTTGGTTATAAGCGAATTGTTTTGTGCAATAATAGATGAAATGAAAAGAGAAGCTGAAAAGATCAACAAATACTTCTTCAAGATAAAATTCCTCAAAAAGATATTATTTTTTTTACAATTATTAATTCAATCTTTGTTTCTTCTTCCAAATAAAATAAACCGGAACACCCAGAAGTACAATTATTAATCCAGGCCACGTAAATTGTGGTTTGTAAATTAGAAGTACTAAAGAAACTGTAACAGCTAAAATTATATATAAAATTGGAAGGAATGGATAACCAAATGCTTTATATGGCCTTTCTGCATCAGGTCTT
>CAYNUV010000644.1:0-1975 GCA_964400245.1 uncultured Ignavibacteriaceae bacterium | reverse complement strand
CAGGGACATATGTAAAAGACAGCGACACAAATTTAATTACTAACCTTTTTAACAGGTCATCTGAAAACAGAGATACACTTTTTAATCTTTCATTTAAAACATTAGGTGATATAAAACATCCATTGAACGCATTCTTCATTTCAAAAATGCTGCATTTAATGGAAATGAACCTGCGAGATATTTCTTGGACAGAGTATATTAGAAAGACGGCAAGTGACTTTGAAGATTTTATTAAGGAGTTTGAATCTCAGTGTCAAATTTTAGGAAATGAATCGTCAATTATAATTCAAAAACAACATTTATTGGCAAAAATTGTTTTGTGGACTCTAACTAGTACTAATCGAGCATTGCGAGATATAGCAACACACGCATTATATTATTATGGAAGAAAATTTCCTGTGGAGTTTTCTTCTCTTGTTTATGAATCCTTGAAAATTAATGATCCATATGTTTGGGAACGATCCTTGGCTTGTTTATATGGTGTTTCTATGGCGGAACACAATTCTCTTGGGTCAAACAAATTTAAAAATGAAGTTTTGCCAAAGATTGGTAAGAAAATTTATGCTCTTATTTTTATTAACAATGCACCTCACTCAACTACTCATATTTTAGCAAGAGATTATGCAAGAAGAATAATCGAATTGAGTCTATTTCATCATCCCGATCTATTCACACCCGACGAGATTAATCATATTAGACCACCTTATTTATTTGGAGGAATAAGAAGTTTGGGAGAGCATGATTATGGAGAAAAGGATTCTAGTTATTCAGGTCCTATTCACATGGATTTTAGTAATTATACATTGGGACATCTTGTCGAAAAAGGTCATGGATATGCCAATCCTGCAGAAAAAATAAAACTTAGAAGGCAGATATATTGGAGAATTTATAACCTCGGATGGAATGAAGAGTTTTTCAAAGAGGCAGAGACTGCACTCGGAAACGCTAACTATTATGTTGGAGGAAGAACAGAAAGGGCAAAAGTTGAGAGATATGGAAAAAAATATTCTTGGATTGCATATTTCGAGAATGCCGGTTTGAGAAGCGATTTGGGTTTGATGAAAAATGATTGGGATGAGTTCAGGATTTCTGATGCAGATATTGATCCTAGTTTTCCAAAGCAAATTAAGAATGAGTTATTTTTTACCCATGATTTATTGGGTGATAGAAGCATTCCTCTTAATGAATGGTATGAAAATGGGGACTTGCCATTTATTGACGAATATTTATCGATAAATAATTTGAAAGGGAACGTTGGAGACTGGGTCTGTCTAGATGGGTACGTATGTCAAGAAGATATTGCATCCGAAAGACAGAGATTTACTTTCATTAGAAGCATTATTATTAAGGAGAAGGATTATTCGGAAGCAATTGGTTTATTGAAAAAACAAGATTTAGGAGGACGATGGATTGCTGAAAAGCGCGAAAATTATTATACCTATGCTGGCGAATTATATTATTGTAAGGATTCAACCAAAAGTAATTCTGTGACTTTAGAATTTATAATTGCTAAAAAGAAGTTAAAAATAAAAAAAGGTGAACCAGGTTATCAACCAACCATTAGTTTTGAATATAAGGATGACAAAGCCAGATTAAGGAAGAAATTTCCAGATGAGATTGAGAAAGAGGTTTCGGAGACTAAAGAGTTTGAGATTTTGCTTCCAGTAATGGAATACAATTGGGAAAGTTCTCGTGGGCATTTAAATAAGGCGGGAGGCTCTACAATTGTGTCAAAAGAAATTGCAAACCATTTAGGCTTACAGGATCAACCACAAACATTTGAGTTATTCGATACAGCAGGAAACAAAGCATCAATCAATTTGTATTATAACCATGATTATAATAATAGTCAGGGTTTCGTCTATCTACGGAAAGACCTTTTAGATAAGTTTCTAAAAGAGAATAAATTAAAAATGGTTTGGGGGATTTGGGGAGAACGCGATGTTGTTTTCAAAACTGACGAGAAAAGAGACGC
>CAYNUV010000643.1:0-1975 GCA_964400245.1 uncultured Ignavibacteriaceae bacterium | reverse complement strand
CAGTAACCCACGACTTAAGTCGTGGGTTAATAAGAAACAATATTATTAGATCAATGATTTTATATTTTGAATAATCATTTACCATACTTTTCATTATGAAAGCATTAAAAAAATTCTTTATAAAAAACAGGAAGAAATTCATCATTGGTATTTCATTAATATTAATTCTTATAGCTTTCACTAATATTTATGTCACGCTTAATGTAAATGCTACATCCAATGATGAATGCTTATGGGTAGAACAAAAAATAAATAAAGACAGCGTTGAAATATTTTTTGATCTTGTTAAAGTGAAAGGTGTTACCTGGGAAGCAGGAATACGAAACGGTTATCAACTTAAAGCTATTAATGGGACTCCTCTTACTGGCACCTTTATGGCTCAGGCAATATTAAACAAAGTTAAAGAAGGAGATTTTGCAAAATATACTGTCGCAGATAAAGGGAAAATATTCACAACAAATGTAAGAATAAAAAAGTTTTTTTCTTTTCCGGCTCTTGCCCAGAGCCTGTTAGCTGTTTTCTGGATGCTTATAGGATTTGTTGTACTGATGGCAAAACCAGATGGGGTAGTTCAAAAACTCTTTTATGGAATTGGTGCAGCGTCTGTTCTTTTATCTTCACAGGTTATGTTTCAGGCAGGTATCTTTAATAATACTGATTACCTTGGAATTTTCCTTGGTTCCCTTTTCGGTTATCTTTGGGCATTAAGTGCATGTTTTCTCCCGTTCCTGGTTATTTATTTTTTCTGGATTTTTCCAAAGCCGTTTAAGTTTTTAGAAAAGAAATTTGTAAAACCGGCAATATTTATTATACCTGGTATTCTATTCATATTCACTTTTACAATAGAGCTTTTAGTTTTTTGGTTTCAGACCGTTTCGTTTCTTGAATTTTTCAGATTAGTCATTTTATTATCAATCATTCTTGGTGTTGCGACTAGTGTGGCATACATTTCATTGATTATCAATTACCGGCGATTAGAAACTAAGGAGGAAAAGAAACCTGTAAAAATTATTTTAGGTGCATTCACTTTAACTATGATTGCTTCAGTATATACAAGTTTTATTGCACCTGCAATAATTGATACAGTATTTAACTCCCCGGAGTTTTACACACCAATAATATTGACTGCAATTTTTCCGCTTGCTTTCGGTTATGCTATTTTCAAATACCAATTGATGGATGTAAGTGTTGTAATTAAAAATACAATTACTTATGGTACTGCAACTGTTACAGTTTTAGTATTGTATTTTCTAATTGTTTACCTCCTTGGTCAAACAATAAGTCAGGCAATCGGAACTGAGTACCAGGGAGTTATTGCAGGTGTAGCATTTATTATTTTTGCAATAATTTTTCAATCTTCAAAAAATAAATTCCAGGATTTTCTTACACAAAGATTTTATCCTGAACAATTTGCTTACCAGAAAATTCTTCTAAGCTTCAGCAGTGAAGTTTCTACTTTAATTGGTGCTGATAAAATTCTTGACTCGATGAAAGATACATTTGTTAATGGATTAAAACTGAAAACATTCGGTATCCTCATTAAGAGCAATGATTCAGGAAACATGAGGTTAGTTAGAAATGTAGGATTATCCTGTGATAACCTGGAACTTTCATCACCCGGATTAATTCTTTTTATAAAAGAAAAATCCCTCATTTCTCAGAATATTGTTATAGAGCAAAATGATTTTCAAAGTGTCTTCCCTGAAAATGTACAGCTCCTGGTTAAAGAAAATGTTTATACAGTTATCCCGATGATTGTTAAATCCAGAGTTATAGGCCTTATATTATTTGGGTTAAAACATTCCGGTTCGCAATTCTCAGGTAAAGATATTGAATTGCTTTCTGCATCAACAAATCAATCTGCAATTGCTATTGAGAATGCACGCTTATATGAATCTGAAGCGGAGAAACATACAATAGAAAGAGATCTTGATCTTGCAAGAAAGATTCAGCAGGGTCTTCTGCCAAAATGCAT
>CAYNUV010000642.1:0-1976 GCA_964400245.1 uncultured Ignavibacteriaceae bacterium | reverse complement strand
TAGAAGAATCTAAAAAGTTTTATACATTCAAAGCCGATATGACAAAATCTCTTTCAGATGAAGTTGAAGCTTTGAGAAATAAATATAAGATTGTCGGAGTTCCCACAGTTTTAATTTTGGATTCCAAAGGGAATGAAGTCAAAAGAATTATAGGCTTTGTAAACGCGGATGAGTTTTATGAAATTATAAGAAATGTGAATTAAAATTACAACTTGAGTTTTCTTAATAATTCTTCTTTTGAAATTTCTAATTGATTACTTATTTCTTTTAGAATATTATTTAGTGTACCTACTTTTAATGGATTGTGATTAGGGATCGTCATATGAAATTCTTTTCCTTTTAAATTTGTAACTAAACGAATATGGCTTCCTACTTGTCTTGATTGTTCGTATCCTAATTTTTTAAGAGATTTGATCAGATCGGCAGCACTTAAATCCCTGGGGATTTTCATAATGAAATAACTTCTTCTCTTTGGAACCTTATATTAATAAGAGAAGGGAGTTCGGATTCATCAAAATGACAACGAACTGCTTCAGTAATGTTTTTCTTTATGCTTTCTTCATTTTCAGCCTCAGTAAAAATTGGATAACCAACTGCTTTGGCTTCATAACCGCCGTCAAGAGATTCATTCACAATAAAAATAATTTCTTTTGTTTTCATTCTATGCTCTTTATTATAATCTAAATATAAAATATTAGGTCGTAATAAAAAATACTCATCTCTTAGGAACATTTTATCATTTTTCGCCTTAAACCTCTTTCTTAATTCTTAAAATTATCTTTTCAATATTGAGAAAAGATTCACATCACATAACTATTGATTATCTGCATTTCCTATAGTAATTCTCTGCATATTTGATAATTGTCAACCAATGATTTCTTTGAATCCATTAAAATTGTTAATGGCACGTTTTATGGCAAAATCAAACTCTGGAGTCATATTCCTAAATTAAAGTGAGAGAAATGGTTAAAGAAAAAGAACTTAAAAACCTTGATGAAGTAACAATAAGGTTTGCCGGTGATTCAGGGGATGGAATGCAGTTGACAGGTAGTCAATTTAGTGATACTACAGCTTTTTTTGGAAATGATCTCAGCACACTTCCGGATTACCCAGCAGAAATCAGAGCACCTTCAGGAACAGTGTATGGAGTTTCAGGTTTCCAGCTTCACTTTGGAAGTAAAGCTGTGCATACTCCCGGCGACATGCCAGATGTTTTAGTTGCTATGAACCCGGCTGCCATCAAAAAGAATTTTGGCGAGTTAAAACCGGGTGCAATTATAATTGCAAACTCCGATTCATTTGATAAAAAGAATCTTGAACTTGCTGGATATGAAACTAATCCTCTTGAAGACGACAGTCTTGTTGGCTTCCAGGTTTTTTCAGTTCCTATTACCACTTTAACTTTTACTTCTCTTGAAGGAACATCTTTAGGGAATAAAGAAAAATCACGATGCAAGAATTTCTTTGCGCTTGGCTTAATGTACTGGCTTTATAGCAAACCTCTTGAACAAACTCTCGAATGGATAAAAACAAAATTTAAGAACAAACCTGAGTTTATTGATGCAAATGAAAAAACATTAAAAGCAGGATATAATTTTGGAGAAATAACTGAAGCCTTCACAACAAGATATAATGTTGAGCCGGCAACATTAGACCCGGGAGTTTACAGAAGCATTTCAGGAAATGAGGCAACAGCGCTTGGGTTTCTTGCAGCATCAGTTAAAAGTAAATTGCCTCTCTTTCTTGGTTCCTATCCAATTACCCCAGCTTCCGAAATCTTACAGTACTTAAGTTATCATAAAAATTTTGGTGTAAAAACTTTCCAGGCTGAAGATGAAATTGCCGGAGTTACATCGGCAATAGGTGCAGCTTTTGCAGGTTACCTTGCAATTACCAACACAAGCGGTCCAGGCCTTTCTCTTAAGACTGAAGGAATCGGACTTGCTGTTATAACTGAACTTCCCCTTGTAATAATT
>CAYNUV010000641.1:0-1982 GCA_964400245.1 uncultured Ignavibacteriaceae bacterium | reverse complement strand
TATTGAAAAAGCTTCCCCTTCTAAGAACCATTCTTTTGGAATTCCTGCTAAAAGGTAGATTTCTTTTTCATACTCGAAAGCAAATGCATCTGCCGCTGCAAGAAGAACTTCTGATGCTGCCCATCCATGATGACCATCGCCCGTACATCCGCCTCCTGTAAATGGATGTATTGCTTCAGGAAAATTATTAGTTGGAGAAGCATAGGTAATTACAGAATTAAAAATCTCATTGAATTTTTTTTCTCTTCCCGGCGAAGAGATAAGAATGAGCAACCTGCAAGGTTAAATAAGGATTCATTCCTGAGTGAATAAAATGCTGGAAGAACATTCCTTTATAAAAATATTTACCTATTAAGATATCAAGCGCAGCAAGAATTTTTTCACTATCAGGATTAAATAACTGGAGCGGGTAACTCGCACAAATTGAACCAATCATTCCGCAATCAATCCCCCGTGTTGCTGACGAAGTAATTGAATTTGTCCTAAACTTTTGCTGTGCATTTTTTATTGATTGCTCAACATCATTTTGATATTCATTCAAAAGTGATTGTGCATATATTTTCTCTATATCTTTATTAAGAAGTTCCGCTAAACAGATAAAAGATTTAATTCCTGCAAGTGACCAGAAGTTATCCCAAAAATAGTAATCTGCTAAGCCAACATGCTCGGCACTTAAACCTTTTGGCAAAAGCCCATAAATATTTTTCTTTTTGAATTCAGGATCTTTTAATCTTGTTTTATCAATCCATTCGATTCCTTTTAAAAGGAAATTGAATTTTTTTTTAAGAAAGGAAATATCATTTGTTAAAAATGAATGCTGGAAAACAGTCCATATTGCCTGCCCGTTAGAATCCCACTCTCCTTTTTGCGAACGGAAATACCCTGCTTTATCCTGGTGGTTTGTAAAAGTATCAATTATCTTTTTGCTGAAATGAGAAAGGCCAAACCTATCTAAAGCATAAATCATATATGCTGCATCTCTAAACCAAAACTGGTGATAAGTAAAAGGACCGGGAGTAATTTCCTTGTCATCACAAAAAAGAAGAACGGATGCTAATGAAGTTCGTAAAAGTGAATTCAGTTTTTCATCAGGAGTAATAATTTCAGTTCCCTGCTTTAGTAAATCCTCCCAGTATTCTTCCGGCTCAATTGCCTTATCGGAGATATTCCCCTCTTCAAGAACACAGCTAAGATTCAAATTAAATTTATCTTTAAAATCAAAAACAGCAACTGCATTCGCCAGCCCGGTTTCGCAATAAGATGAAAATTTCGGTTGATGCTTTTCAATTTCATTCAGAACTTTAACTGAATCTCCCCATTCAAAATCTGAGCAAAAAACAAAATCCGGTTTTCTGTCAAATTCAATTTTCTTTTTATCAATAAGGAAGAAATTATTTTTAAACTCTATAGAATTCAGTAAAGAAATTCCTTCCGGGTTAAAAGGACGGATAGCGATAATTAAAGCAGAATCATCTTCGTTCCCATTTGCATTAATTCTAACATTAAGAATTTTACCTTTAACAGAAACAATTGCTTCAGCAGTAATTCCGTCAAAGAAATATTCAGTTTTAACAATGGGTAAATCATTAATTAAACTTTGCTTTATATTTTTTTCTTTTGAGGGAAAGAAAATTTTATTCCCTTTCTTCAGCCATATATCAATAGACCAGCTATTTACAAAAGGAGTAATCATACCCCCTGGATCAACAATTGGTTCAACATTACATTCCGGATTTCCAACAGCAGTCCAATTCCTGTTTGTAATGTTCATTGATAAACCCATATGTGAGCGAGGAATGAATGATTTACTATCAGGATTATATTGCTCTTCAGCCCAAAAAGGAAGAATCCAGTTCAGTCTGCTTTGAATAACTGTATAATTCAGAAGACCGCGTGAAAGCTGAATGGCGTTTAAAGGAATTAATTCCGTAGGTAGAGTTTTTTTATCTATACCGCTTATATCATTAGATGCTTTAAACATT
>CAYNUV010000640.1:0-1984 GCA_964400245.1 uncultured Ignavibacteriaceae bacterium | reverse complement strand
TTTTGTAGAAGCAAGTCATCATGAATGTAAAGAAGGTGTAACAGATGATTTTGAACTATCAAAACTTTCAGGTTTATCAAGAAGAAAGTTTCTTGCATTAGTTGGAGCTTCTGCTGCTTTGGCCGGAGCCGGATGTACTGATTACAGAGATAAGGGAGAAATAATTCCTTACATAAAAAAACCGGAAGAAATAATTCCCGGTAAAGCAAATTATTATGCTTCATTTGCAAATTGCTGTAAATGCGGTTGCGGTGTTTTAATTAAGACAAGAGAAGGACGTCCAATAAAAGTTGATGGTAATCCCGATCATCCGGTTTCACAAGGAAAGATTTGTGCAAAATGCCAGGCAAGTATTCTTGGATTATATGATCCTGAAAGATTAGCTTCTCCATTGAAAAGATATGGCGGAACTTTTGAACAAACTTCCTGGGGGAGTGTTGATACTGAAGTTGAATACGCCCTTCAAAATCTTGATGGGAAAGAGATTGCAATTGTAACTCATTCAATTAATTCTCCAACAACATTAAAAGTTTTACAAGATTTCGCAAGTAAATATCCTTCAACTAAAATTTATTCGTATGAGTTATTTAATAATGAAATACGAAACAATTCATGGAAGAAATGTTATGGTTCAGGGATATTTCCACTTATTAAATGGGATGAAGCAAAAATAATTCTCTCTCTTGAAGGAGATTTTCTTGGTAATGAAGGTAATCATATTGAAAATGCAAGATTATTTACAAAAGGAAGAGATGTAAATAATCCAGACAAGTTCAATCGCTTATATGCTGTGGAAGGGAATATGTCTCTTACAGGAATGAATGCCGATTACAGGTTAAGGCTTCGTCCTGATGCACAATTTGAATTTATAATGAGTTTTTTGAATGAAGTAAGTAACAAATTGAATTTTCCTTCAACCGGAAATCATTCTCTTACTTCTTTTGCTAAGAGATATTCATTATCAGAAAAAACTTTAAATCATTTGATAAATGATTTAATTGCTAATCTTGGATCATCTATTATATATGCAGGAGATACACTTCCTGAGAAAGTGCATATCGCTGTTAATTATCTTAATGAAATTCTTGGGAATAAAAATCTCTATAGAAATGAATCGGATGTTTCACTTCATTCACTTAGCACAACAGATGAATGGAAGAGTTTTATTTCATCAATGAATAATGGAAATGTTGGTGCAGTTATTCATTTTGATTCAAATCCTGTTTATCATCTTCCATCTGATCTTGGTTATTCATCGGCAGTTAAAAAAGTTAAAACGGTTATAAGTTTAGTTGAAATTGAAAATGAAACTTCAGTTCTAGGTAAATATACTTTACCAATTAATCATTCCTTTGAAAGCTGGGGTGATGCTAAAACAAGAACGGGCTTGTTCACAATGCAGCAGCCTGTGATCTCTCCGATTCATAATACAAGGCAGAAAGAAGCTGTTCTATTAAGCTGGGCAGGTGGTGATGGTTCTGAGTACAAAGAAAATCTGTATCACGAATATTTAAAAAACAACTGGCAGCAAAGTATATATCCAACCTTATCTTCAAGATTGCCATTTGAGCAGTTTTGGCTTGGTGCATTACATGACGGAGTTGTAATCTTTAATGAAAATAATTCTGTCCTGGGAAGTTTTAATATATCTGTATTATCAGAACTCAGTTCATCAACAGATGTTTCAGGTTTTGCTGTTGTTTTAAAAAATAATTACTCTGTTGGCGATGGAAGATTTGCGAACAATGGCTGGCTGCAGGAATTACCTCATCCTGTAACAAAAGTTACTTGGGATAATTATGCTGCAATCTCGCATTCAACTGCAAAAGAACTTGGTGTTTATTATAACGACTTAATTGAGATTTCAATTGATAACCTGCCTACCGGACAGGTAAGCCGGAAATTAAAAATACCTGTTTTTATTCAACCCGGTTCTTCAGATAAAACAATAACAATTGAATTAGGATACGGAAGAACAAAAACC
>CAYNUV010000639.1:0-1985 GCA_964400245.1 uncultured Ignavibacteriaceae bacterium | reverse complement strand
TAAAGAACTGGAAGGTTACAAAGATTATCTTTACAAAGTTAAGAATGAAGATAAGACTCTTTATAATTATATCCCCTTTGATTCAGAAGTAGAAAAGAAATTTGCCGAGCAATGCGAAACAAATGAACAGGTTGAGTTTTATATAAAGCTTCCTAATTGGTTTACTATCAATACACCAATTGGTACCTACAATCCGGATTGGGCGTTAATATTTAAGAATGATAAAAAGATTTATTTTGTTGCAGAGACAAAATTCTCTTTAGATCCAAAGCAGCGATACTCACACGAGAATTATAAAATAAAATGCGGGGAAAAACATTTTAAGGAGTTTGATGGAGTGGTTTATCAGACTGCAAAAGAGTTGAAGGATTTGAGGATAGAATAAAAAAGGATTTGCTAATGGATACTACAATTACGACCTGGGCTACTTTCATTGCAGCATTGACAGCAATAATAGCTTTAATACTTGAGAGTCGAAGATTTCGCCTTTCTATTAAAATTGATAACGTTATAAAATTTGATGAAAGATTTAATAGTTTAGAGATGTTAAAAAAAAGAAAAACAGCAGCAAAATTATTGAAGGAAGGAAATTTTACAGATGTTGAGGATGTATTAGATTTTTTTGAAATGGTTGGGATGCTTGCTAGAAGAGGGTTACTTGATAAAACTATGGTATGGGCTACGTTTTCATATTGGATCATTCACTATTACCATCTTACCAAAGAATATATTAAGATTAGACAAAAAGCAAGTAGTACTTTATGGAATTATTTTGAAGAATTGTTTTCATTAGTTAGTAAAGTTGAATTAAAGGAACAGAAAATCAGGATAAATAAAATTCCAACAAAGAAAGAATTGGATGATTTTATTAAAGAAGAAAGTACTTTAGTAATTGAATAATAATTTTACAAGCTATCCCGAACTATTTCGTGACGAGCAAAAGAAATAAAACAAATGGTCATAGCATCTCAGTGACCACCCTGGAAATTAAACAGGTATTATTACATCAGCTTATGTGTTTAATTTGCTTTACAAAGAAAGGAGAAATGGAAATGTTGAGACGCCTCATATTACTCTTTTTCAGTAACAAGTCTTACATCATTATTCTCGCCGGGATAAACTTACTAGGATGTGGTTCCACTTCTGTACTAAGACAGCATCATCTCTTGTTAGAAGACTCTTCAGCCGTATCCGTATATTTCCTTCGTCCAAGCGAAGGATTCATAGGAGTCAGAGGAAAATTAATAGAAGTAAGCATAGACAATGAAAAACTAATAGACCTGGCTGTTGGAGACTACACATGCTTACGTGTCTCTCCCGGAGAGTATGATATGAATGTAACGAGTTGGACAGTTGAGGCCCCAAATAATGAAATGGTTCAAACATCAAGGGAATTTGTTCTGGAATTGGTACCTGCAGATTCAGTATATCTCCTATTCACTTGTGAGGATTTCGATTTCTGGAAAGCTTTCAGAGAAAACCTTGCTGCACAGATTGATGAAGAGATTGATACTTTCATTGATAAAAAGTTTGACGCTATGACTACAGTCAATATACCGATGGGTAAATTTTTTGGTCCGTTACGGTTTTCCTTACGAAGCGAACGCTTACGCTCGTCCCAGAGAGAACATCAACCCGGCCCCGGATATACAGTTGAATCGGTAAGCCGCCAAATTGCTATAGAGCTTGCAACGGAACTTGAGCCGGTGGAAGGTGCTCAAAATTCACCACTGCACAAATAATTGCAGAAGTAAATCTTTTTAATCTCCCATTGTCATTTATTAATGATTTATTTTCAATTATTTTCTAACTGAAAAATGTCATTTATTTTCACAAACCAGTAATGATCTCAAAAGTAGAAACGAAACTTAAAAACCTGCCCGGAAAACCGGGAATTTACCAGTTCTTTAATGATAAGGGAAAGGTGATTTATGTTGGTAAAGCCAATAACCTTAAGAGCCGTGTAAGAAGTTATTTCCACGAAA
>CAYNUV010000638.1:0-1986 GCA_964400245.1 uncultured Ignavibacteriaceae bacterium | reverse complement strand
TTTAATTCTAATCTCCCTTGTGTTACCGATTTTGGATTAGCCGATGCTTTAAAAGCTTATTTAAGCGGAAACAGGAATCTTCAGCATGTCTATGAAATAATCGGGATGGATTTTGTTTATCACGATCCATACAACCTTGTAACCTTCGTTGATAATCATGATGTTGAACGCGCAATGCTAAGTGCTAATGAAGATTTAAATAAAGTTAAAATTGCATTACAAATTTTATTAACTACAAGGGGAATTCCTCAAATTTATTATGCAACAGAAATTGGTGCAGTAGGAGGAAAAGATGATGGAAGTAAACGAACAGATTTTCCAGGAGGCTTTCCTGGTGATAAAAGGAGTGCTTTTACTAAAGAGGGAAGATCTGAGAGAGAGAATGAAATTTTTAATTTTCTGAAGCAAGTCATTCAGATAAGAAAAGAAAATAAAGCATTATCCCAAGGAAAGCTTATTCATTTCCCGCCAAAAGAAAATGTTTATATTTATTTCAGAATCCTTGATAATGAAAAAATAATGATTGTTGTTAATGATAATAAAAAAGAAAAAGAAGTTGATTTAAAACCTGTATCGCATTTGCTCGAAGGTGTTGAGAAACTGAAAGAATTAAAAACCGGCAGTGAAATAAAATTCAATGGTTCATCGGTAACTATAAAACAGCAAGAAGTAAATATTTATAAGTTAATTGAGAAATGATTATTCTAAACAAAAACTGTTGAAACAGTACAAGAATAATTTTCTTTCGTGGATTACTAGAATATAAAAAGAAAAATAACCGTTTTAACGGTTTATAAAAATGATATAAAATTAAATTTAACCGGAACTTTTATGTTAGACATCCAAAAAAAACTTACCAATTCTTTTTATGCTATGCTCTCATTACCCGCAACAGCAATGGGTTTTGCATTATCAATCCAGATTGCAGCATTAAGCTGGATACTAAATACAAAATATAATCTTGATATTCACGAAATAGGAATTGTCTGGGCTGCTGGTCCGCTCGCGGGTATTTTTGGACAGGTAATAATCGGTTTGATAAGCGATAAAGTTTGGTTCTGGGGTGGAAGAAGAAGACCTTTTATATTAATTGGCGGAACTATTGCTGCATTAATGCTACTTGCTCTGCCAAACATAGATGGAATTGCAAATGCTCTGGGAATTGAAAAACTTATTATTGTTGCAGTGGCAGTTGCTTTAACGCTTGATCTTGCAATTAACATCAGCTTCAATCCTACAAGATCAATAATTGCAGATGTTACTTCAGAAGGAATTGCAAGAACAAAAGGTTATACCTGGATGCAGACTATTTCAGGATTCTTTGGTGTTTTGGCTTATCTAATTAGTGCTTCATTTGGAAATTATACTTTAATATACTTGGGAGTTTTTCTTGTTCTTGCTTTCTCGATAATCCCCACTTTATTTGTTACAGAAAATAAAAGTCTGCAATCCATTGAAGAAGATTCTGCAAAAGTAAAAATTGAAACTGGAAAAACGGAATGGGGACAATTATTCAGGATTTATTTTGCTCACGGATTTTCCTGGCTTGGTATTCAAACAATGTTTGTTTATATCATTGCTTACATTCAGCAGAAATTATCTCCAGCAACCAATGATGAAACAGGACAGATTATTGCAATCTCTTTTGCAGTTTTAAACACCATTGGATTTATTCTTCCCGCATTTGTTCTTGAGCCAATTTCGGAAAAGATCGGAAGGGTGAAAACTCACTTAAGCTGTGTTGCAGTTATGGCTATTGGTTATTTTGGAATTGTTCTTTTTGCTAATTCTCCAATAGCACTTTATGTTTTAATGGCAGTATGCGGAATTGGCTGGGCAGCTGTTGTAAGTTTACCGTTCGCTATTATGTCAGAGAAAGTTAATAAAGCAAAGATGGGTTTCTTTATGGGGATTTTTAATCTCTCTGTTGTACTTCCTCAATTGATCGTCAGTTTATTTTTCGGTTCAATTATTCAGAATGCAATA
>CAYNUV010000637.1:0-1986 GCA_964400245.1 uncultured Ignavibacteriaceae bacterium | reverse complement strand
CGCAAAAAAGATAATCAGTGTATCAGATCCTATAAAAAAAGAATATGAAAGTAGAACCGGACGTGAGGTTTCAACAATTCTCCCTTTAATTCCTTTTGATAAGCCTAAAAATAGTGGGATGGTGATTAGGGATTCATTGGGAATCGGGATCAACGAAAAGGTAATGATCTATGTCGGATCTATTAAACCGATTAAAGGAAGCGATTTTTTAATAAATTCTTTTTTAAAGTATAGTAAGGAATTTTTCAGGAAAAATAATTTAAGAATGATTTTTATTGGAGATGGAGTTTTAAGAAATGAATTACAAACTCTTGTTACAAAAAATAATATGGAAAAGGAAATAATTTTCCTTGGAAAAAGGAAAAAAGAAGAAATTCTTGATTACCTTATTGCTGCCGATCTCTTTATTTTTGCTTCTCAATTTGAAGGCACTCCCTTATCATTACTCGAAGCTATGTATAACAGGCTATTGGTTATTGCGACTGATGTAATGGGTATAAATAATATTATTCAACATAAGGTGAACGGCTTACTTTATCCAAAAGATGATTCCGATTCTCTTAGATGTTCTATTGAATTTGCTTTATCAAACAAAACAGAATGCGATAAAATGATTGACTATGCAAGCAATATTACACTTCGTAATTTTGATTATAAAAAAAGCCTGATTGAACATTTAAAACTATATGGGGAATAACAAACCAATTAAGGTTTTGCATATAATTTCTGACTTACGAAGAGGAGGAAGGGAAAGACAACTTTCAATTTTAGTTCATCATTCAAAGAATCACATAGATCATCAAATTGTAACTTTTCATTCTGCAAAAGAAAACTATGTTGATGAATATAATATAGAAAATGTTCATTTATTAAATGGAAACAAGTTCAAAAAATTAACCAGCCTCTATAAATTAATAAAAAAAGAAAATTATGATTTAATTCATTCCTGGGGTAATACTGAAACTATTTACAGCATTTTCCCGGGAATAAAATTTAAGATTCCTGTTCTTAATGGTTCAATAAGACATGGAATTACGAAAAAGAATTTTTCACATAGCTTCCGGTCATTTGTTTTACGAAGATCCAAATATGTTCTTGGAAATTCAAGAGCAGGATTTGAAGCAAACAAAATAAAGTTTGATGAATCTAGGCATTTTATTATTTATAATGGAATAGAAGACAAATTTTTTGTTAATCCTAACCAGGACGCAAAGAATAAATTCTTAGCTGAAAAAAATCTTTCCGGCAATTCAAATATTTTTATATCAATTGCTAACCTTGTTCCTTATAAAGATTATTTTACTACAATCAGGGTATTGGGTGATCTTAATAGAGAAGGATTGGATTTTCATTACATTATTATTGGTAAGGGGCCAATGAAATCTGAAATAGAAGAAAAAATTAGGAATGAAAAAATTGAAAATAAAGTGACTATATATTCAGATCAGCCGGATATTCCCAAACTATTATCTTTATCAGATATAATGATTCATTCCTCACTTGGAGAAGGATGTTCAAATGCAATTTTAGAAGGAAGTGCTGCAGGATTGGTTATTGTTGCCTCCAATACGGGAGGAACAAAAGAAATAATTAATGATCCGGATTTATTATTTAAATATAAAAATGAAGACGATCTGAAATCAAAGATTAAATTAGCCATTCAGAAATTTAGAAATGATAACTCTATTAAACAGAAAATCAGTGAATCCACTAAAGAAAAATTTTCATTAGAGTCTTTTCTTAAAAATTATGAGATCATTACAAACAGGATTCTTTCCAACAATTCAACTTAAAATATAAATACCATATCAATTTCTCTTTTTCCCTTTGGATTATATAAGTCATTGTTGATATTGTTCATTCACTCCTTGAAAAATTATAAACAAATCCAGTCAAAAATAAATAATCTACATTAATAATTCATAAAACTTATGTCAGGATTTACACTTTACCATAAAAAAGATTCCGCTTCTGAATCCGGTGTTA
>CAYNUV010000636.1:0-1987 GCA_964400245.1 uncultured Ignavibacteriaceae bacterium | reverse complement strand
AAGTTTGTAATGATGAAGTAGGAAATTCTTTAAAGAGAAAAAATTATTCTGAATAGATTATTTAATTCTCTTTGCCACGAATGCGAATCAAATTTTCCTCAACAATCCATAGATGTTTGTCTAATAGGTTCTAAGCTGATATTTGATATTATCCGTTGAAATATATTTAGAACATGCTGTTTTGATTGACTGCCAAGTCTTAGAACAATGATTCCATTAAATTTTTTAGGTGGATATGTATTTATATCTGAAAAGTCAGTATCAAAAGTTACAAGAATACGATTTTCTTTTTTACAAATGTTTATGAGATGGGAATCTTTAACACCTTTCAGGTTTTGATCATATACTGTTTTTGCATCGTAACCAGTTTGAATCAGCAATTCTGCTATCTCAACAGGAAGATTCTCATCAATCTTAAATTGCATTTAGGTTATGAAGATATTGTTATTAGTTTCTCACGGGATAATTCGGCAGCATAAGATATTGCTGCTTTAATGTCTTCCTTAGTTAAAGAAGGATAGCTCTTTAAAATTTCCTGTTCACTCATACTGTCTGCTAGGTTATCTAAAATAACTGATACCATTATCCTTGTTCCTTTAATGCAGGTTTTACCGTGACAAATGAGAGGATCTGTTGTTATTCTATCTCGCCATTTCATTCTTTACCTCAACTTTGTTAGTAATAATATAAGAAAATATCTATCAAGCTGCCTATAAAAAAAGCTTGTTACACGAAATTGAATTTAAAAACAATGGTGAATTTTCAGCGGTGTTTATTTTTATACAATAAAAACAGAAGGTTTTACTGATACGAAGAAGTTTGTGATGATGAAGTAATGAGTTTGAATAGGGAATAAATTATGCAAAGGGAGAGAGTTCAAAACAGAGGATTATTTTTGAATAGAGGGTACTATTTATTTAAAGCAAAACTATATAGGTTCTCCATATTTCGGAAAATCTTTTCTACGCCTATATAAGATTCAAACGTATTATTTAATCTTTCTGTTTCAATATCCAACCTTGGACTTTGAAATATTGTTAAACCGTTGATAATAATTTCAAAAATAAATTTACCATTTCTTGAGTTTTTATCCTGCAAAAAATCACGGAAACGTATATTCAATTTTGTTATATCACTTAGCTTCTCAATTTTTTGTCCGATTAGTTTCCCACCATCACTAAATTTTAAATAATATTTTTTATTGGTACTATTATATTCATAGTCATTTGTATAAGTTATGAAAAAATACAAGTTACCCTTCAAATCTTCCAAGTATATTTTTAATGGACCAGATAAAAGATTTGATTTGCCCTTCCCAATTTTCCCTGAAGAATCAATTTGAACTTCTAAAAATAATCCTATATCAAAAGAATTAATCCGATTGTGCTCTTCAGAGATAATGTTTGTTCTCAAAGTCAATGTGTCTTGCTTTTTTTCAATAATATTCGTCTTTGAAGAAAGGGAATGTGTTTCCTTTATCATATTATCAAGGAGAGTAATTATTTCCTCTTGAATTTTTAATTTGGTAACTAATGAATCAACATTATCATTCATCTTATTAATTACACTGTCTCTTCTAATTACTTTATTAGTTTCATCTATCATTCTTGAATTAGAATCATTTTCTGCCAACAAATTCAAAATATAAACAGCGGTAATTATTGTAAGCATTGAAAAAAAAAATAAATATTTTTTTTCTTTTTTTAGGTCTTTGAATAAAGTAATTAATGCTGATAAAAATAAAAGAGTTATTAGTAACATAATGTATAGACTATTTTAACTACATATAAAATAAACAAATTTTCTTTATAAGTGATCGACTAAAAATGTCGGAATCCTTTCAGGATGGCGAATTACATTCATCTCTTTGGAATTCAAATACCCCATCTTTTATTTATGATACCTTTTAGAAGGATGATTAGCTCACGCTGCGTAAATTACTTTCCCATTTCTCAAAACAGTTTCAATAAAACCACTCTTATTGTAT
>CAYNUV010000635.1:0-1987 GCA_964400245.1 uncultured Ignavibacteriaceae bacterium | reverse complement strand
ACACTCCTGTTAATAATAATATCAATATCAAAGAAATGATATTTAAGAATTGCAATTGCAAATGTTATTGGCACTGCACTGAGCAAACTGATAATTAAAAATTCGGGTAAAATTGGTCTGTCAAGGAACATGTATGGAACCACCCAGAAAATAATATATGTCAAAGGACCTATAACAAAGCCAAATAAAATCCATTTTAATTTTTTCCTACCTGGGACTTCATCAATTTTTCTGTACGAATAAATAAATCTGAATATCGCAATCAAAAAATTAATTACTACAAACATTCTGAGAATGTTATCATAAACCCAGATATATCTTTCTATCTGGTAAATCGAATTATTAACTATACCATCTATAAATGTGAACGTAAGTATAACGGCAAGAAGCATGGCAAAAATGTATCCCCCAACTAAAAGCTTTGAAGTATTTTGTTCTTTTTCATTAGGAAAGTTTAAAATAAAATGAACAAATATAACGGGTGTTACACTATAAGCTAAATGAAAAATAAATCTTGTTGAAAAACTTATAATTTCAGGCAATGTTACATAAGATCCTGGAGTCATAGTAATTATTAACGCAGCACCTGTACATCCACTATAAAATAACCATGCTGCTTTTTTTTGATTTGATCTAATAACTGTAATTAATCCAATCAATAAAAAAAGGATTCCTGAAAATGAGTAAGTAACTAAATCTAAAATTGTATAATAATTGTCAAGAATTATTTCATCAGTTAGTATTATTCCGGAACGTTTATATTTTATAGTTACTTGTTCACCTTGCTTTTTTCCATCAAGAAGAACTTCAACTTCTTCAGATGATGTAAAGGCATAATTGTTTATTGATAAGAATATATCACCTTCTTTAAGAGAAGAATTACCATTATTAATTTTTGAAATTATAAGATTATTCTGAGATAATTCCAGAGTAAAAGGCAGACTTGCTCTTTCTTTAATCTGGTAGATTCCAAGGCAGCAAAGAAAAAGAAAGAGTAAATCGAGAAGAAGAAATCGTTTTAACTTAGGAAAACCGCCCACTATATCCTCGGTAGCATTATTTATTGTGACAACTTAATTACTATTATTAACTATTCCAATAAAAGATTTTATCTCTTAACATTCAGTTTTTAATTAATAAGAACCTAAATACTCTGGATTTCTTATTAAAAAACATTTGCCTGGATAAAGTTTTTAATAAATTAAAAGAAAATCAGTTCTTCCATCTGAACGATACTCTTCTTTAACCTCGTTTATGAAGTATAATATTTATAGTTTTGTTTTATAATTTTCCAGGTAATTAATGAAATTACAAATTACAATTATTGGTATTATTTTATTTATAATAATAACTCAGACTCAATATCCGCAAAATGTTAATTTGTTGGGTTCACTTAATCCTTATCCCGGGCAAGGATATTCAAGTTTATGGGGATATACAGCAGAAGATGGAAGAGAATATGCCTTACTTGGTGTGGCAGATGGAACTTCCATAATTGATATTACTAATACGGCACAACCTGTTGAAGTTGATTTTATTCCCGGTCCTCCCGCACCACCTTATCACTGGAGAGAAATGAAAACTCACAGTATGCATATATAGTTTCTGAAGGTTTTGGCAGCGGATCAGGTATGCAGATTGTTGATCTTTCATATTTACCTGACAACGCAGTATTGGTTAATACTTATTCAACTGCTTTTACAACTGCCCACGATATTTATATTGATAGTGGTTATGCATATGTAGTGGGAGTATCGGGTGGAGGTGGAATGCAAATACTTGATTTATCAAATCCAATTAACCCTGTATGGAAAGCTAATTTTACTGCAAGCGGATATATTCATGATGTTTATGTATGGAATGATACTGCATACACTTCATCGGCGGATAGATATGATCTTGTAAACGTTAGTAATAAAAGTAACCCTGTATTAGTTTCCCAGAGTATAGCTTTACCAAATATTTATGCTCACAGCGGATGGCTTTC
>CAYNUV010000634.1:0-1989 GCA_964400245.1 uncultured Ignavibacteriaceae bacterium | reverse complement strand
AGAATAATGAAAAGAAAATTAAAATTAAATTTAGTTATTTATGGTTTTATTCTTGGGGAGGTGGCCCTACAGGATTGAATTAAGTTCATTAAAAAAGGAGTTTTAATTAATGTTTCTTGGAATTTTTTATTTAAAAAATTCCATAAAAGGATAACCATTATCAATTAACTATTCAGGAGGCAATATGAAAGAATTGAAAAAAGTACTTGCTTCAATAAGCAAAAAAAACAGTACCTTCCGCAAAAAAGTTGAAAACGAGGGAAAGAAAATTAAAATTAGGTTTAGTAGTACTAACTGGTTTTATGGCTGGTTCGGTGGTCCCACAGGAGGATAGTTCTTTAAAAAAAGAAGTTTTTATTAAAGCTTCCGGAATATCACCGATAAAAGAAGAGTCCGGCGGAAAGATTCTTTCTAAAAATGGAGAGTTTTATTTAGAGAATCTACCGAACTTTTCTAAAAACAAAAAAAAATTTATAAGTGAGATCCCGGAAGCTGATTTTTATAAAGATGATTTTATTGGTTTTTGGCATACGCATCCTTTGTACTCTATTCCCAGCCCGCCTGATTTTTATCAAATGTTAAAACTGAACTTAATATTCCGGCGAAATTTTTTAATGGTAATTATTGGTAAGAAAAGAATATCTATAACAGAATTTAAATATTTTGTTTTCCCCTTTATAAGCTTTTCCAAAATCAAAACCTCGTAGTTACTCCTGCAAACATCCTTCCCGAAGTTCTCTCTTTCTCAAAAACACCTTCGTAAGAAATTGAAAGAGATAGAATCCTGCTAAGCCTGGCTGATAAATCAACAGAAAAAATATTTTGTGCTGAGTTGAAAGCAGATGTTGTAAGCTTATATTCCGATCTTTTGTAACCTAAGGATAAATCAGCTTTATTGTCAAAAAGATTTTTGGATAATCTTATTCCCGCAATTGAGCTTTCAACAAAATTAGTAAACAGTTTATTATAGTTAACAGAAATTGATGATTCAATTATTGGAATTCCAGAGTAAGATAAATAACCGCCAAAATTCTTTGTTGGTTTTATATCTCCGTTCTTAAACCTGTAACCACCATTCAAACCAAGGAACAAATTATTAATTATTCTGAAGTTCGTTCTTAAATTTAATCCCTGCCTTGTTTCGTTTTCAAAAAGACTATCAATAAAATTTTTATAAGTTTCATAGTAAACAACATTTTTTCTGGCATCATAAGAAACTGTGGCTGAGAAAAATTTTACGGGAGAATATCTTAAGGAAAAGAAAATGCTTGTTAGAATAAATTCGTTGGATTCGACTCCCATTATCTTTTTATAAAGATCGAGCTCTGAGGAAGCAAAGAAATAAGTGTTTTCAAGAATATTGTTTGAATGCTGCAGATATATAAATCTTCTGTCTGTTTTGAATTTATTTGTCTGCTGCATAAATGCGAGATTATTTTCCATCAAACCTTCGCCTAAAGTATCAGTTCTTCCAATATATCCACCAAATTCAAAAAGATCGAAGTTGAAACTCAAATCGCCAAAATCAGGTCTGTATCCTATCACTGCCCCGACATAAAATGAATTAAATTTTTTCTCAAACTGCAATCCATCTATTGAACCTACATTTGAAATGTTTTTATTCCTGTTACGGCCTAAAGTTAACCGGGTTGTTTCATTAAAATCATATTTAAGCGCAAGATCATAAATCTTTAAACTTCTCCAAACATCCGATGAAACTCTGTTCCAATCATCAGCTCTGTAATTAAAATTTAAATAACTGCTAAGTGATAAACCTGTTTCTTCTATTCTATCAGCATTAAGGGAAAGAGTATATCTCCATCTTTGATAATCCGTGCTGCTGAAATTATTTGAAAAATTTGAATTAGATTGTACAGAGAATCTTCCCGTCAAGCCTGATTTCTTTTTATTCAGACTCATGTAATTTTCTTTAGGCAACACTTCGCCTGAAGGTTGAAGATTTTCATAAAGCGTAACAAGCTTTTGAAT
>CAYNUV010000633.1:0-1990 GCA_964400245.1 uncultured Ignavibacteriaceae bacterium | reverse complement strand
AATGAAAAATATATTTTTCTAAATGATCTTAATCTAAAAGAAGAAGAGCTTGAAAATTATCCTTATATAAAAAATCAATTAATTCCTTATAAAGAAAAATTGAAAGAAAGGTATGGTTATAACAAAAATATTAAGTGGTGGGAATGGGTATTTCTAAGAAATCGAAATCTTATTGAGAAAAAGAATAAGATTGCAGTTCCTTGCAAAGAAAGATTTGATGGAAAAGGATTTGTAAGATTCTCCCTCTTAGAGGGAGATTACTATTGTACACAAGATGTTACGTCTCTTGTTAAAAAAGATGATGTAAAGGAAGATTTAAGATATTTTTTAGCAGTACTCAACTCAGACTTAATATTTAACTGGCTAAAGTATAGGAGTTTAAGAAGAGGCGGAGTATTAGAATTTTCAGAGAAACCATTATCATTAATACCCATAAAAAGAATTGATTGGAAAAATGAAAAAGAGGTTTTATTATACAATAAGATAGTGGAACTAACAAATGAAATTATTATTAAAAAAGATAATAAATCTGACAAAATGTTAAATGGGTTAATTAATGAAATTTATGGTATTAGTTAGAAAGGTTTGTTTGAATACTTTGTACTATTCGTTCATATTTGGTTTGTTTTGATTGACTATGCTTAATCCATCTTTTCATAAATTCGCCTGCTAAATCTAAAACAAATTCTTTCTTAGTTTGACTTTTTTCAACCATATTTCCTACGTGCCATTGTATTTGAATTGCAGCATCAAAATTAATCTGAGGGATCTTTACAACATCTAATTTGAATAAATCTTTAATATTTACTTTCTGAACTAAACCTCCATTAGAGCTTACAGTATAATCCACCCCTAAAAACCAAAGTTCAGCACTTTTTAACATATCTTCCCTGTTTGTATTGCTAGCAATATAATTAAAATACTCCACCAATCTTTGAGCAGACATGATATTAGGATCTCTGCTCTTTCTTGAATCTTCATGAGATTTAGTGTTTATTAAAATAATCTTATCACAGTCTTTAATAATATCAACTCCATAGAATAAAACTAAATCTGCTCCTTCTTGTTGCCTTTTCTTTATTGGTTTACTATCGTTAAAATCCGTTAAATGTCCTTTTGAGACTAGAAGTTTTCTCCACCACATCTTATCTAAAAATTCAACTATTTTTACAGGTTCTTTTAATAAGTTAAATATATTTGATAAAAAGTCGTTTGGAGAATATACTACCCATTTATTAATAATCAATTGGCTTTTTACCCATTCTTCAATTACATCTCCGGCACTATGACCATAAGCTGAAGGATTATTTAATTGAGGAATTATTGGTCGAGATTTCAATAATGAATTGAATTGATCTTCTATAGCTTTTCGGATAGTAGAAGGATTATTCATTTTTACCTTCTCTCAATAATCCTAAGCTCTTTAATAAGTCTAACCTATTTTTATGATCTTCTTCTTCAATCTTTTCTTCTTTACTAATGGACTTTTTATGCAAGTCTTGAAAATAAGCTCTCAAAGCTCTATTCTTTACCACATTTCTTCTTTTAGGTACAGCCATTGGAAAATAAGAGAAAAGACTACTTTTAAGTTTTTGGAAAGATTGAATTGATTATAGGTAATCTTTATCTTTATCTAATAAACCTTTTTCCTTGAGGTGTTTAACTAAAGCCCTACTATTAGGATTGACGAATATGTCTCCTGGAATTGAAACACCATTGATAGTAGTCTCTTCTTTGAAACTATATTCAAAATCTAATAAAATTTTAAATCCTGAACTTCCTTTTTCTCCCTCTTTAACAACTTTGTTTCTTTTTGTTTTAAAAAAACTCAATATTGGATCTTCGCTCATCTCAACTTGTTTTTTACTATACCACTCCTTAAATTTGGCATTCCCTGAAAATTCCTTTTGCATAGCAAATGTAATGTTTCTTGAGGCTTCAATAAATGAACTTAATTCAAACTCAAATTCCTCAAGATTGAAGATTTGTA
>CAYNUV010000632.1:0-1991 GCA_964400245.1 uncultured Ignavibacteriaceae bacterium | reverse complement strand
TTATACTAAATGGTTATAAAATAGTTTATGAACCAAATGCTTTTGTTTGGCATAAGCATAGAAAGACAATGAAAGCATTAAGAAAACAAATTTACAATTACAGCAAAGGTCATATTGCTTACCATCTCACCACATTATTTAAAGAAAAAGATTTTCGTGCATTACCAAGAATACTTGTTCAATTACCTTTGTATCATGTTTCCCGCATACTCAAAAGAATAAGAGGCAAAAGTGATTATTCACTTTTACTAATTCTAATGGAAATCTCAGGTAATTTATTAGGACCATTGGCTTATATTAGATCAAACTTAAGAGTGAAAAAACTTAAACGGAAAGAATCAGAATTACTTATGGCCAAGCAGAAAATTATATCAGCCAATAAAGCTGAAACAATATTATAAGAAATTTTTTGAGTTTATAATCTCAGCTCAAAAAAGAAAAATATGGAAATTGTGGCTTCATTTTCAGTCATAAGTCTCATTCCAAATCGAAAAGAAAAAAAATTCACTCTTATTTAACTAAACTGGATATGTCAAACGGCTTAAAAATTGAAGGTGTTTGTTTATGAATCAGGAGACAATCTCAGTCCAGCTAAGGCTTAAAAAAAAGAAAGCACTTCTTTTTTTAGTTATACTGGGAGTTTTAAGCTCTTTATACTATTTCTCTTGGTGGTTTGAAGAGTACAGATTTCAAAATCCGGTTGTTGCATTTGGATTTCTATGCATACTTTTTTACATAGTTACGCAGGTTTATTTCCTCTGGTATATCTTTCTGCATTCCAAATATCCAAAGGCTAAACAGTCAACCCAACAATATTCAGTTGATGTCATACTTCCAACATTTAACGAACCTGAATGGCTGGTAGAAAAAGCTTGTTCAGCAATGGTGAAAATAAATTATCCTCATAAGACTTATCTTTTAGACGATGGCAACAATTCTTCCTATCAGAAAATAGCAGAAAGATATGGAGCCATTTATATTGCAAGAAAAGATAAGAAGGATTATAAAGCAGGAAATATTAATAATGTGTTGGAAAATTCTAATGGTGAAATAATAGCTGTTTTTGATGTAGATCATATTCCGGAAGAAAATTTTTTAGATGAAGTTATTGGCCATTTTGAAGATCCTCAGATCGGTGTAGTACAAGTAGCTCTTGATCACTACAACCAGAATGAAAGCTTTGTTGCAGATGCATGCTGCAAAATGAATGATGATTTTTTTGGCGCTTCAATGCTTGGAATGAGTGGATGCGGCAGTACCGTTGTGTTTGGAAGTAATTCGATTTTCCGCAGAGAAGCTTTAGTAAAAATTGGCGGATATAAACCGGGCCTTGCTGAAGATCTTAATACTTCAATCCACTTGCATGCAGAAGGTTGGAAATCAGTATATGTACCCCAGATATTAGCACAAGGTTTAGTGCCTGCCGATCTTGGAGCTTTCTTCAAACAGCAAATTAAATGGGCAAGAGGTGTTTTTGAATCTTTATTCACAATTTATCCTAAGCTATTTAAATACTTAGATCTTAGGAAACGTATCTGCTATTTAACCAGGATGACTTATTATTTGGCTGGTCCGATCGTAGCCTTTCATTTAATATTTTGTATCCTTGCTCTGTTTTCACAAAGTATAAACTTACAATTTAGAAATTATATTATTCACTCAATTCCTTTTTTGTTCATGTTCTTTGCCATTCAGGTGTTCACTAAAACTTTCTATTTTATTAAGAACAAGAAAAAGGGTTTTAATGCAGAAGGATATATTTTGGTTTTGGGCACCTGGCCTGTTTACACTTTTGCTTTTTTAACTGCTATTCTTAGAATAAAAATTCCATTCATAGCTACACCCAAAGGAAAATCTTTGCTAAAAGAAAATATAAAGTTGATACTACCACAAATTTTAACAGTGATAATTTTAATAGCAGGTATAATCTATAAAATTAGTCAGGGTTTGGTTTCAAACCCTTCATTTACAATTTTATTTGCTTTAGTTAT
>CAYNUV010000631.1:0-1999 GCA_964400245.1 uncultured Ignavibacteriaceae bacterium | reverse complement strand
TACTTCAGCAAGTGTGCTTATATAAAGAATGACAAAACCAATTACCATAAAAGGAATAAATGCAAATTTTTGAACATCCAAACCAGGCCCGCCAAAAATCATCCAGTTCCAGAAGTAGCCTTTCTGCATTTCAGTTAATGTATGAAGATTAAGTGTTCCTGTTATCATTACAATTGTAATAACAACAATCATAGTCGGAATTTCATAACTAATAATCTGGGCGGCAGATCTCATTGCACCAAGCAATGAGTATTTATTGTTTGAAGCCCAACCTGCCATCAGAATTCCTGCAACAACTAATCCTGAAACAGCAATTATAAAAAATAATCCAAGATCTATGTTGGCTCCTATAAAAGAATCTGAGAAGGGGATAGCCGCAAACACAGCATAACTTCCAGTAAAAACTAAAACAGGAGCTAGATTGAAAAGAGGTCTATCGCAATCTGTTGCTATTATATCTTCTTTTTGTAAGAGCTTTAAAATATCTGCAATTGTTTGAAATGCTCCATGCCAACCTACTCTCATTGGTCCCAATCTATCCTGCATATGAGCGGAAATTTTTCTTTCCCACCAGACTGCAAAGAGAGCAAAAGGAAGAATAAATAAGAAGAGAGGTAACAAACTCTGAATAAATCCTGATAGTAATTCGGAACCGGTTAATTTAAATAGATAATCGTAAATCATCTGTCAACCTCTCCAAGAACTATATCAATACTTCCGAGGACTGCAATTACATCTGCAACCATGTGGCCTCTGCAAAGTTCATCCATTACACCAAGATTTACAAAAGATGGTGCTCTTACTTTAACTCTGAATGGATTAACCGAACCATCACTAATTATATAATATCCAAGTTCGCCACGTGGATTTTCAACTCGTGCATAAACTTCACCAACAGGTGGTTTAACTCTTTTTGGTATTGCTGATGAAATATCACCTTCGGGAATTTGTTCTAAGGCTTGTTCAATTATCTTTAAGCTTTCTTCCATTTCAAGAATACGGACATAATACCTGTCCCATGAATCTCCGACTGTTCCCACCAAACCTTCACCGACAGGAATGTTGAAATCAAATTTATCATAAATGGAATAAGGATCATTTCTCCTTAGATCCCATTTCATTCCGCTTCCTCTTAACATAGGACCGGTTATTCCATAATTTATTGCAACATCTACCGGAAGAATTCCCACATTAGCAGTTCGTTCAATAAAAATTTGGTTATTGGTAAGAAGATCATTTAGCTCTACAATTTTTGGCCTGAAGTAATGAACAAATTCTTTTGCAAGTCTTATAAAATCCGGATGAAGGTCTTGAGATACTCCACCGATCCAAATATAATTGTATAAGAGCCTTGCTCCACATGTCATTTCAAATAAGCTGAGAATCTTTTCTCTATCCCTGAAACAGAAAAGGAATGGAGTAAATGCACCAATATCTGCACCATAAGTACCAAGAGCAACAAGATGAGATGCAATTCTTTGAAGCTCACCCATTATAACTCTGATATACTCAACTCTTTCTGGAACTTTGATATTTAATAATTTCTCTACTGCAACTGCATAACCAAACTCATTATACATTGAAGCGAGATAATCCATTCTATCGGTATAGGGAATTACCTGGGGATAAGTCATTGCTTCAGCATGTTTCTCAAAGCATCTGTGCAGGTAACCCAAATGAGGAGTAACTTTTTTTATTATCTCGCCTTCAAGAAGAAGCTCAAGTCTTAACACACCGTGTGTTGACGGGTGCTGAGGACCCATATTAAGAATCATTTCTTCGGTGGCTAAGCTTGGTTTAGTTTCTATTTTATTTTCTAAAGTTTCTTGCATTTAATAACTACTTCATCATTTCGTTATATGAATGAAATAAATGACTGTTTGAACTTTGCTTTTGAACTTCCATCTTCCATCAACCATTTTCCATCATCCATCAGTAAGGAACTTTCATACCATGATAAAACTCAGGATTCTTATAATCTTTTCTTAAAGGATGGCCT
>CAYNUV010000630.1:0-1999 GCA_964400245.1 uncultured Ignavibacteriaceae bacterium | reverse complement strand
GGATATTTAAGCTCAAGACTTAATAATGATCATTACTACAGTCTCGGAACTTTATTATTTACATTTACATGTTTCTGGGGATATATAGCATTCTCACAATACATGCTTATTTGGTATGCAAATCTTCCTGAAGAAAATTTCTGGTTTCTTATGAGATGGTCTAACGGTTGGGAATATTTTTCAATATTCCTGATTCTTGCTCACTTTATAATTCCGTTTGGAGCTTTATTATCTTATCCTGCAAAAACAAATCCACGAAGGTTAAAATTTATGTCTGTTTGGATTTTGGTAATGCATTATCTCGATTTATACTGGCTTGCAATGCCTAATTTAAACACTAATGGTAGTGGTTATATTTTTAACTGGGTAGATTTTGTTTTTCCAATTGGTATTGTTGGATTGCTGATTCTAATATTTAATATGAATGCTAAAAAATATAATTTAATTCCTGTTCGTGATCCTAAACTTCAAAGAGGACTTGATTTTACACTGCATTAAAATTTATGATTGATTTTAAAAGCGAAATAGAAAAATTCAAATCTGAACCCGGAAGAGTTTTTGGATTAATATATCCTTACCTCCTTGTTGTTATTGTAGGAATAGGTTTCATTTATCTTTCAAACTTAGATAATATTGCACGGCAGAATGTTACACCGGTTCCACCTGATACAACCAAAGTAACAGATCTTCCTGTAATTGAGCCAAGAATAATTCCGCCGATTAATATTCTTGAAGTAAGTAAAACTACACCTGAATTATTAGCGAAGGGAAAAGAAAACTTTACAACAATTTGTGCATCTTGCCATGGAGAAGAAGGCAAAGGAAATGGTACTGCCGGTGTAAGTTTAAATCCATTACCGAGAAATTTTATAAGCAAAGAAGGATGGAAAAACGGTCCTAAACTTTCACAAATATATCAAACGCTTGAAGAAGGAATTCCGGGAAGCGGAATGATTTCTTACAATTATCTTCCACCTCTCGATAGAATTGCTTTAGCTCATTATATAAGAGATACTTTTGTCCCTGATCCACCTGTGAATAGTGAAAGTGAGTTATTGGCTCTTGATCAGACTTATTCTCTTTCACAAGGGAAAGAAATTCCTGCCCAGATCCCCGTACAGAAAGCAATGGATTTAATAGTTAAAGAGAGTAGTACTTCTATCCAGGATATTTCTCAGAAACTCAACCAGATAAATTCAAATAGTAATTTTGCACAAATGTTTAGCAGCATAACTTCGAATGAGATCAAAGCTTTAACAACGCTTGATTCCGATAAAAGCTGGAAACAGGATTACCAAAGATTTATAAATTCAATTGTATATAACGTAAACAGGAACGGTTTTAATAATAATATTTTTAAATTGTCTTCTAATGATTGGGATTTGCTTTATAGTTATATGAATGGACTTTTTTAAGAGGAGGTTTAAGATGAAAATCATATTAAAGACTTTACTTCTTTTTGTTTTTTTTACTGTTTGTTGTTATGCACAGAGAATTCAAATTGGTATTGATGAACAGCTTGGTAAGAAACTTCCTCTTAATCTTTCTTTTTATGATGAAGCTGGAAATAAAAAACCATTAAGCGATTTTATAAAAACTCCAACTGTTCTTGCTTTTGTTTATTACGAATGTCCCGGTATTTGTTCTCCTTTAATGACTTCTATAGCAGAAGTAATTAATAAAGTAGATCTGAAACCCGGAGAGAATTATAACATTGTAACTTTAAGTTTTGATGAAACGGAGAAACCAAAACTGGCTTCAGATAAAAAAAGAAATTACATGAAGATTATCGAAAAGGAATTTCCGGAAAGCGCCTGGAGATTTCTTACAGGAGACAGTGCAGGAATAAAAACTTTAACTAATGCTGCCGGGTTTTATTTTAAGAGAGAAGCAGATCAGTTTATTCATTCAGGAGCAGTTTTATTTATCTCTAAAGAAGGTAAGATATGCAGATATCTTTCCCCGGTTATTCTGATTCCAAAGGATATAATATTATGCC
>CAYNUV010000629.1:0-2001 GCA_964400245.1 uncultured Ignavibacteriaceae bacterium | reverse complement strand
TATTATTAGCTCATAAAATAATCACATTAGGAAATATTGAAAAAAAATTCTTGATTGATTATTATAAAGTTAAACCAGAAAAAATTGTATTTCTAAGTAATGCCATTAAAATTCCTAGTCCGCCGCCGCAAAAATCTTATAGCCCAAAGCCTATTATACTTTATTTAGGTCGAATTGATAAAAACAAAGGTCTGAAAGAAATGATATCGGCTCTTGAAATGTTGAAAGAAATGATTGATTTCAAATTTATCATTGCTGGTGATGGACCTGATAAAAATAATTTCCTTAATGAGTGCCAAAAACGAATTCCGGATAATTATGAATATCTCGGTGTAATAAGTGGAAAAAAGAAAGAAGATATTTTTAATAAATCAAATATTTTTCTGATGCCTTCTTATTATGAAGGATTACCTTATGCTCTTTTGGAAGCCATGGCAAATAAATTAGTGCCCATTGTAACACCTGTGGGTTCTATTCCGGAGATTGTTGAAAATGGGAAAAATGGATTTATCGTTCCGGTCCATCAATATAAAACCATCTATAATCATCTAATTGAATTAATTAATAATCCAAAACGGATGGAAGAAATAAGCGAAAATGCTTATAACACTATTAAATTAAATTTTTCAATAGCAGACCAAATTAATAAGCTTAATGCACTATATTTTAGTTTATTATTTAATAATTGATTTTTAATTAAACGAATTCCTCTTAGCTTGCTTGGGGTCAAATAAAGAATAAATTGGAGATATGATTGAACATTCCTCGAAAAACATAATATTAGGTTTTGGACTATTTCGCATGTCAATCGAAATATCGGATAAAAATATTTAACGTATAAGAGGGAAAGTATTAAAAAAAGTACGCATAGTGAACAAAGAGTTATGAAGAGAAAATAAATGAATTTTATCAAGACATTATTAAATGATGCATTTATTATTGAAATTGAGAAAAGAGAGGATGATCGCGGTTTCTTTGCAAGATTTTTCTGTCAAGAAGAATTTGAAAAGCGAAATCTTGATTGCAAGATTGTCCAGATTAACAACTCACTGAGTAAATACAAGGGAACTTTGAGAGGAATACATTACCAAATACCACCTAAAGCAGAAACTAAAATTATCCGATGCATAAAGGGATCATTATGGGATGTTATTGTCGATTTAAGAAAAAATTCATCAACATATGGAAAATGGTTTGGTGAAATATTAACCGCTGAAGATAGAAAAATGATGTACATCCCAAAAGGATTTGGACATGCAAATATTTCTTTAGAAGATAATACGGAATTATTATACCTAGTAACAGAGTTTTATTCCCCCAAACATGAACGAATTTTAAGATGGAATGATCCAAACTTTAATATTAAATGGCCTATTGAACCACTTATTATTTCCGATAAAGATAAGAATGCTCTTGATTTTAAAGAAAGTTATAATTTGAGTTTTATGGAATGAAAATTTTAATCGCCGGGGCTACAGGTTTAATAGGTGGTGAAGTTTCAAATCTTTTAGGAAAAGTTCATTCGGTTAAAACTCTAAGCCGGGATGAATTTGCTGATATTAAAGTCGATCTTAACAATTTTGAAGAAATAGAAAACCAATCTTTTAATAATTATGATATATTCATTAATTGTGCTGGGGTAATAGATGAAGAATTTAAGGAGAATGCATTAAAAGCGTTTCAAAGGAGCACTTATGGTTTCAATTTACTAATTAAAAAGTTACTAGAATCTGGTTCCATAAAGGCTATTGTTTATTTTTCAACAGCTCATGTTTACGGCAGTTTTGATAAAATAATATATGATGATACTCCAGTAAACCCAATTTCAGATTACGCAATTGCTCACTATGCTGCTGAACAAATTTTGCAGAGATATTCTATCCAGAATAAAATAAAGACGTTCGTCATCCGACCAAATGCAGTTTATGGACTTCCTAGGTTAAATAATAATTTCAAGAGGTGGTATCTAATTCCATTTTCATTCCCAATCGAATGTGTTAA
>CAYNUV010000628.1:0-2002 GCA_964400245.1 uncultured Ignavibacteriaceae bacterium | reverse complement strand
TATTCTTATTTTGCTTTCTTTCATCCAATCCATTGTTTAATCAAATCTCTCTCGGTATTTATATCATTGCTGCTTTAACAGACTGGTATGATGGCTGGCTTGCAAGAAAATTTAATTACATAACTTCCTGGGGGAAATTCTGGGATCCGCTTGCAGATAAAATTTTAACGTCCGCAGCCTTTCTTGGTTTTACAATAACTGGAGTTCTCCAGTTATGGATGGTTGTTATTATTATTGTCAGGGATTTTATTGTTACAGGTTTGCGTGCGTATGCGGATTATAAAGATATTTCTTTTCCAACAAGCTATTATGCAAAATTGAAAACTTTTATCCAGATGACTTTTCTTTATTACCTTCTTGTTGTTTATATGGGAATGAAATCAGAAGCTATTTATTTTGGCAATGAAAATCTTTTTTCAATACTTATGAATGAATACTTTATTTATTTTACAATGCTTATTATTACGATGATAACATTTCATTCCGGTTTTCTTTACATATATGAAAACAAAAAAATTATTGTTAAACTCTTAAAAAATGAAAATTAATTTTTTTGAAAAATTAATCGGTTCAGGGTTTTATACCGGGTATATTCCACTTGCTTCAGGAACATTTGGAAGCATTGCCGCCTTGTTAATTTACTGGATTCCCGGTTTTGAAAACCCAATAGTTATGTATTCTGCTTTAATTCTTTTTGGTTCTTACGGAATTTATGTCGGGAATAAATTTGATGAATTATATGGTAAAGATCCCGCCGAATGCACTGTTGATGAAATTGTTGGACAATGGATAGCTCTTCTGTTTCTTCCAAAAACACTTTTAATTTCAGTAATAGCATTTTTAACCTGGCGTATATTCGATATAATAAAACCTTTTCCTGCAAGAAGATTAGAAGAACTTCCCGGCGGATTTGGAATAATGATGGATGATGTAGTTGCCGGTTTCTATTCTTTAATTTTTGTTCACATTATTTTGTTTATTTTTAATATCAGTTAATAAATTTTTTAATTAAAAATAAATCGTAACACAGATTAGTAATCTGTGTTATACGGAAAATTATTAAAACTTATGAAAGCCCATATAATTACAATCGGTGATGAAATACTTATCGGGCAAACGCTAAATACTAATGCTGCTTACATAGGTGAGAAACTTTCCGAAATTCAAATTGATGTAAAAACAACTTCAGTAGTTGGAGATGATGAAGAAAGTATCCTCGATGAATTTGAAAGATGCTGGTTACATAATGATATTCTTATTGCAACCGGTGGATTAGGTCCGACTCACGATGATATAACAAGAAAATGTGTTGTGAAGTTTTTTAAGACAGAGCTCATTCAGAATCAAGAAGTGCTTGAAGATATAAAAGTTCTTTTTGGAAAAAGGAAAAGAGAAGTTACAAAAGTAAATGAAGATCAGGCTCTTGTTCCCAAGATTGCAAAAGTAATAAAAAACATGAGAGGAACTGCACCCGGTTTATGGATTGAACAGAGTGATAAAATATTTATCATTATGCCCGGTGTCCCTTATGAAATGCAGGAGATGATGACAACTTTTGTTATCACTCATCTTAAAGAAAAACTTGGCTGCTTAGGTTATGCAATAGTGAGAAAAACAATTTATACAACCGGCATTCCTGAATCAACTTTATATGAGAGGCTTGGTGATATAAATGAACTTCTTGATGGTGCTGCACTTGCTTTTCTTCCAAGCCAGTTTGGTGTAAAGCTTAGAATAACTGTAAAGGAAGAAAATGAGGAAACTGCAAAAAATAAGTTAAGTGAAATTGAACAGAAAATAATTGGCAAAGCAGGAAGATATATTTACTCACGCGATGAAGAAGCATTGGAAGCAGTTGTTGGTAACTTATTAAAAGACAGGAATCTTAAAATTGCTGTTGCGGAATCTTGCACAGGAGGTCACATTGCTAACAGGTTAACAAATATAAGCGGCAGCAGTGAATATTTTGAAAGAGGAATTATTTCATACAGCAATGCAGCTA
>CAYNUV010000627.1:0-2007 GCA_964400245.1 uncultured Ignavibacteriaceae bacterium | reverse complement strand
CAACAGGGCTTTGAAAAAGTGCACCAAAAATAGATCCGGTTAGTGCAGTAATAACTCCAATGACTGAGTAAGTAACAGCCATACCAATAAGGAATAAAAGTCCCATCATAAAGAGTTTACCCGTGCTGCCTTCACTCTGTCCCCCAAAGTAACCAATTGTAATTGGTATTAATGGATAAACACAAGGAGTTAGATTCAGAGCAAGTCCTCCTAAAAAAACTAAAAGTAAACCTAAGAACAATCCGCTTCCTTCCAGAGTTGATGAGATGATATCCTCTTCTCCGGTTTCAGGTATGGCAGAATATGAGAGATCAACATTCTTAAAAATGTCCTGATTAATTTCATTAACTACAGATTGTTTGTCCGCAACTACAACTAACAAAGTATCCTGAACAGAAGTTGGAGCTAAACAGGATTTATCATTACAAGCCTGGTAATCCAAATTAATTATTAATTTATATTCTCCCGGTTCGATATCTTTTGAAATTTGAATCAAAGTTCCTATATAAATTTCTCCCTCATAAACTGAGAGAGGACTTTCCGAAAAATCAAAAGTGAAATCGTGAGGTTTAGGATAAGCTACTTTAGAAATTTTGAATTGATCTGATTGCAAAATTAATTCTGTTGGGATTAAATAATCCTCATAAGGTTTATTTGAATTGATATGCCATCCATCTCCAACATTAACTTTTACAGCAAGCTTAACTTCACTCCCCTGGTAAACTTTATCAAATGATAAATAACTTTTTATTTTTACATAATCCTGCTGCAAACCGAATTGTGCTAAAGCTTCACTTGCTGATAAAAATAATATTATTGTAACTAATAATGGTTTAACAGATTTATTTTTTTTCATTTTAAATTTCTTTGTTCTTGATATTTAATACTTGTCTTTCATAGTCATTTAATAATTCAAATTGTCAACTGAGATTGCTTCACTTCGTTTTGCAATGACATAAATTTGATTTTTCCATTTTCCATTTACCATCAAACATCTTCCATCCAAAAACTACTTCCTCCATCCTTGTACAACCGGATACCTTCTTCCAAAACCAAAAGCCTTAGTTGATACTCTTAAAGCGGGAGCTGCCTGCCTTCTTTTATATTCATTATTATCAACCATTTTTAAAACTTTACTTACAACTTCACCATCACCTATTAAGCCTGTTATTTCCTCATACTCTTTATTTTCTTCAAGATACATCTTTAAAATCCTATCTAATAAATCATAAGGAGGTAGAGTATCCTGATCTTTTTGTCCATGACTTAATTCAGCCGAAGGAACTTTTTCAATTATTTCTTTTGGAATTATTTCTTTTTCTTTGTTGACATAATTAGCAATCCTATAAACATCAGTTTTGTAGACATCTGCAATAGCACCAAGCCCGCCAGCCATATCGCCATAAAGAGTACAATAACCAACAGCCATTTCTGATTTATTTCCGGTAGTTAAAAGTAAATATCCAAACTGGTTTGAAACAGCCATTAAGTACACTCCACGTATTCTTGCCTGGATATTTTCTTCGACAATTTTTTTTGGAGCTTCTGTTACAACGGGCGATAATGCTTTTAATGCTTCATTAACCACAGGTTGAATAGAAACGTTTGAGTGTGAAATTCCTAAATTCTTAATAAGTTTCTCAGAGTCTTTAATGCTTCCCTCACTAGAATAAATTGAGGGCATCATAACGACATGAACATTTTTTGCTCCAACAGCTTTTACTGCAATATATGTAACAAGGGCTGAATCAATTCCTCCGCTTAATCCTATAAGAACATTTTTAAACTTTTGCTTTTCACAATATTCTCTTAAACCAAATATCAAAGCGTTAAGTGTTTCTTCCTCAAAGATTTTTTCAGATTTTTTAATTAGCTCATATTTTTCTTTTGTATCAAAAATGAAATAATCTTCTTCATAGGCCTTGCCGAGCTTTACAAGGTTTCCTGCAGCATCAAAGCACATGCTTGCACCATCAAAGATTAATTCTGTTTGTGCACCAACGAAGC
>CAYNUV010000626.1:0-2007 GCA_964400245.1 uncultured Ignavibacteriaceae bacterium | reverse complement strand
TTGAACTAACATCATTCAATGCTAATGTAATTGATAATGACTTAATACTGGATTGGATTACAGCAACTGAAACAAACAACAGTGGTTTTGAAATCGAAAGAAAGTTAAAGAATAATGATTGGGAAAAAATTGGTTTTATTATTGGCAAAGGAACAACAACTGAAACTCAATCATACCACTTTGCTGATAATTTTGATAATGTAGCATACAACGGTAGAATTCTTTACAGGTTGAAGCAGATTGATTTTGATGGTTCATTTGAGCATTCAAAAATTATTTATGCTGATGTTGATTTTACTCCGCAGACATACACTGTATCACAGAATTATCCTAATCCTTTTAACCCTGTAACCAATATAAAATATTCCATCCCGCTTGAAAGTGAAGTTAAGATTGTAATCCTTAATTCACTGGGACAGGAAATTGATGAACTTGTAAGCGGAATTCAGAATAAAGGATTTTATGAAATAACCTGGAATGCAAATGATTTTGCTTCAGGTGTATATTTTTATAATATAAAAGCTTTATCAACTAACAAACAGTTTTCTTTCCAGGAAACAAAAAAACTTATTCTGATAAAATAATTTTTTATTCCCGTATTAGTTGTCTCGTAAATATAAATTTGTCTGTCTGAGCTTGTCGAAGACTTAATGTCACACTTCGACAAGCTCAGTGTGACATTAAAAATTACTTTTGACACAACCTCTGCGATTTACTTTCCCCTTAAAATAAAATTCTCTCCATAGCACAACAGCAGGCCGACAGGCAGGTTTCCCATCATATTTTTAATTAAATTTAGCAGTGTTATTTATTGTAATTTATGAAAGCTGTTGAAACAAAAGACTTAACAAAAATTTACTCGTCTTCATTTGGGAAAAGAAAAGTTCAGGCGCTTGTTGATTTAAATTTAGATGTAGAAAGAGGATTGATTTTTGGTTTATTAGGGCCAAACGGGGCAGGAAAAACTACTCTTATTAAATTGCTGCTTGGAATTACTTTCCCGACTGCCGGGAATGCCAAAATTCTTGATCAAAATATTTCTAATTATTCTGTAAAGAAAAATATAGGCTATTTACCTGAGAACCATAAATATCCGCCGTATCTTAAAGGCGGGGAAGTGTTGAAATTCTTTGGACGGCTTAGCGGGATGAACGGAATTGGTCTCGATAAAAAGATAGATGAATTACTTGAATTGGTTAAGCTCACTCAGTGGAAGAAAACTAAAATTAAAGCTTACTCAAAAGGAATGATGCAGAGGCTTGGATTAGCACAGGCTTTAATCAATGATCCTGAATTAATTTTTCTTGATGAACCGACTGATGGTGTTGACCCGATTGGAAGGAAAGAGATACGCGATGTTCTTGCTGAACTAAAGAGCAGGCAGAAAACAATTTTCCTCAATAGCCATCTTCTTTCTGAAGTGGAACTGGTTACTGACCGGGTTGGCATTCTGAATAAAGGAAAACTTTTAAGAGAAGGAACAGTTAAGGAATTAACTGAAAAGAAAGAAGAATACAAAATTGTTGTTGATGGCACTTTTGAACATGATAATTTAATTGGCAATTCATTCACAAGAATTTCTGATGGAAGCTATTCAGTTAAGGTTTCTGATATTGCCGAACTAAATCATATCATAGATTCTTTAAGAAATAAAAATATTTTATTAAAAGAAATTATTCCGTTAAAAAATACTCTGGAGGAAATGTTTATTTCATTAATAAATGAATCGGAAAAGAGTATTAAATGAACAACATCTGGATTACAACATGGTACACAATTAGAGAAGCATTAGCACGGAAAGTATTTTTATTCTTTATCGGGCTTTCTGCATTAGCAATTATAATATCTGCAGTTGTTATTAATGTTCTAAGTGATTCGGCAATAATGAGTGGGTTTGACCAAAAGACAACTGATTTGCTTTTGGAACAGATTGCTATCCGGATACAAATTATGATAATAGCTCCATTAACAAGTCTTTGCATTTTACTTTCAATTTTTTCAAGTGCA
>CAYNUV010000625.1:0-2008 GCA_964400245.1 uncultured Ignavibacteriaceae bacterium | reverse complement strand
TGATATTATTAATGGCAGCCAGCTTTTTTCATCTACTCAAAAATACGGCATACTTAATTCCACTGATAACGGAACAAGCTGGAGTACATCACACAAGGGAATACCTGTATTAGGATCAAGGAACATTATAACTAATAATGAATCCGAAATCTTCTTAAATGCTAACGGTAGCATCTATTATTCTTCTAATTCAGGAGAGAGCTGGGAAATAAGAGATAATGGATTGATTGAAACTAATGTTATTTCCATAGAGACTGATTTTGATGGAAACCTGTACGCCGGAACATTCGATTCAGGATTATTCATGTCTTCAGATAAAGGAATTAACTGGTCAAATATTATTATTCCTGATGTTGATAGAGTTGATCAGATTGAGTTTGATCAGTCAGACCGTATTACTGTACATTCCGGTAATAAGCTTTATCATTCTTCAGATTCCGGAACGAATTGGACACACGTTTTTAATTCTGATACAGTTTTTTTTCTTGCAAGATTTTTAACTGTAAATGATAATGGTTCAATTTTTATTGGCGGCTTTACTTTTTTTGTCGAAGAAGTAGTTTTTTATTCTAATGATTTTGGAGTAAGCTGGGATTCAGTAAACTTCGGCAGTTCTAATCAGTTAACTGCACTTTATTCTGATGGAGAAATTGTTTACACATCCTTTCAGGATTTCTCAATAAAATATTCTGCCGATGATGGAGAAACCTGGCAAGTTCTTCCAACAATTTCTTTTGGATCGCCAGTCATTGCTATGGAAAAAATAAATAATGGAGTATTCCTTGCAGGTACACAGGCAAATGGTGTTTTCTATACTTCAAATAGCGGCAATACCTGGAACTCTTTTTCTGCAGGGCTGCCATTAGGTTCTTCCAATCCTCCTAACTTTATCTCAGCAGATATAAACAACTTGTTATATGTTGGTTATTATTCAAAAGGTGTTTATAAAAACGATACCTGGCAATCTATTGTTCCTGTTGAACTCACTTCATTTACAGCATCATTGAATGGTAATAATGTAATACTGAAATGGATTACATCAACTGAAATAAATAATTCAGGATTTGAGATTGAGAGGTCAGTAGGCAGTCAGCAATTGGCAGTCGGCAATTGGGAAAGGATTGGTTTTGTAGATGGAAATGGAACTACAACTAATCAATCTGCTTATTCATTTACCGATTCTGAAATTAAATCCGGAAAATATTATTACAGATTAAAACAGATTGATTTTGATGGTTCTTTCAAATATTCAGATGTTGTTGAAATAGAAGTGGGAATACCTGAGAAGTTTGCTCTTTATCAAAATTATCCGAATCCTTTTAATCCGGCAACGAGAATAAAGTTTGCAGTTGGTAGGCAACAGTTGGTAATACTCAAGATTTACGATATGCTTGGAAATGAAATTGCTACTTTGGTTAATGAGAAAAAAGAGCCGGGGATTTATGAAATAGAATTTTCCGCCAAAGGCGGATCCGCCTTCGGCGGAAATGTTTATAATCTTTCAAGCGGGACATATTTCTACCAGCTTAAGGCAGGTAATTTTGTTGAAACAAAAAAACTTCTTCTGATAAAATAAAAAAAAGCATCCCGGTTTATTCGGGATGCTTAAGTTAAAAGCAATTTGCTTTTATTTTATAAATGAAGGTTCTCTATAAAGTGAACTATTTCTTCTTTGGCTTTCCCGGTTTTTTTCTGAATTCTTCCAAGAAGTTCATCTTCTTTTCCTTCCTGATACGTCAGATCATCATCAGTTAATTCTCCCCATTGTTGTTTTATTTTTCCTTTTAGCTCATTCCAGTTACCTTTAATTCTGAGCTTATCCATTGTATCCTCCTTTAATTAAGTTATTCATAAATATTCAACTTTAAAATAAAAATCAATGTAATAATATCTGGTGAAGAATATCACAGAGTATAATGGAAAATGTGAAATAGAAAATGGTAGATACAAAAATTTTTATCCTATAAAAAAAGAAAAGAAAATTATATAGTAGAATTGAGATGCGTCT
>CAYNUV010000624.1:0-2009 GCA_964400245.1 uncultured Ignavibacteriaceae bacterium | reverse complement strand
TTAACAGATGATAATCCATCAACATCAGTAGGAAATGATTTAAGAGTTTTCCCATTTAAAGAATAACCGACACAGACTTTAATCTCATCAAAATCACTAAGTACATCAAGCTTTGTAATTGCCACTGAATCAATTCCATTTATCATAACAGAATATTTTAAAAGGAAAGCATCAAACCAGCCACATCTTCTCGGCCTTCCCGTTGTAGCTCCATATTCAGCACCGGTTTTTCTTAGCTGCTCACCCTGTTCATCAAGTAATTCAGTAGGAAAGGGTCCATTACCGACTCTTGTTGTATAAGCTTTAACAATCCCGATTACATCAGTTATTTTGTTTGGTGGAATTCCACTGCCGGTACACGCTCCACCTGAAACCGGGTTTGAAGATGTTACAAATGGATATGTGCCAAAATCAACATCGAGTAAAGCTCCTTGTGCGCCTTCAAGGAGGATTGATTTTCCTTCTGCCATTGCCTGGTTAAGAAATGATGGGACATCTTTAATATACTTATCAATAGTTTTATCGAACTCAACATATTCTTTTATTATTTCTTCAACATCAAGTTCTTCGTGTTCATAAACTTTTTTCAACAAATTATTTTTTTCTTCAAGATTTTGCCTGATTTTTTCTTCAAGAGATTTCCTGTTAAGCAAATCAACAATCTTAATTCCCTTTCGGGCGTATTTATCTATGTAACAAGGACCAATACCCCGACCGGTAGTTCCAATTTTATTGCTACCGCTTTCATTGATAGAATCTATAATCTTATGATAAGGCATTATAAGATGTGCATTCTGGCTTATAAAGAGCCTGCCATCAACATCTATGTCATTCTTTTTAAGCAGCTCTATTTCTTCAAGAAGAGCGTTAGGATCAATTACAACACCGTTACCAATTACACATATAACATTTTCTCTTAATATTCCTGAAGGGATTAAATGAAGTATATATTGTTTATCAGCTATAACAACTGTATGCCCGGCATTTGCTCCACCCTGGTATCTTGTTACTATATCATACTTTTCACTAAGGAGATCAACTATCTTACCTTTGCCTTCATCACCCCATTGGCTTCCTACGAGAACTGTTACTTTCATCGGATATTTAATTTGGAAAAGTTGTTAAAAGACAAAATAAAAACTCCGGATTTCATCAACCCGGAGTTTTCCTTAAAACTCTTATTCATCTATGGCTATTTTGGAAAACTGTTTACGGCTTCTTCAACTGTTTCGTAAAATTCAAATATTGTTACGAGTTTTGTAATTATGAGAAGACTTTCAATTTTCTCAGTTACACGGGCAAGTTTCAAAGTGCCGTTTGCTTTTTTCATTGTGGTTAAGCCGCCAATAAGCATTCCCAAACCAGAGCTATTCATAAACTTAACTTCACTTAAATCAATTACAATATTAATTTTACCCTCATCAACAAGCTTATGCAGTAATTCATTGAAATCTTTAGTGTCATCACCACCCATCACATTTCCCTTTAATTCTATTACTACAGCACCGTATTTTTCTGAGGTTTTAATTTTCATTTAATTTAACTCCTGAAATTTCTTATTAAATTTAATTAGATAGCTTTATTAAAGCAAGTTTCTTTTATAATGTAGCTAAGATAATTTATTGAATTATAAAAACAATTATTTTACGGAACAATATATTAAAGAGTTCGTCTAAAAAATGAGTTTTAAAAGAAAAAATAAAGTGCTGCAGCCACAACCAAGGATTCTTGAAATAAACGACGATTTTTCTTTGATCAAAAGGTTTATTGAAGGTGATGAATCAACTTTCAAAATACTTGTTCACCGGCATAAAGAAAAAGTACGCAATATTATTTATTTAACAATCAGCAGTTCTGAAGTTGTTGATGATATTGCCCAGGAAGTTTTTATTACAGTATATAAAAATCTTAAAAGCTTCAGGTTTGAATCGCAGTTTACAACCTGGCTGTACAGAATAACAGTTAACAAATGCAAAGATCATTTAAGGAAGATGAAAATAAGAAGCATA
>CAYNUV010000623.1:0-2013 GCA_964400245.1 uncultured Ignavibacteriaceae bacterium | reverse complement strand
CCCTAATCCCGAATTCTCAATCTCTGTGTTATATAATCCTTGATATTTAGTATTCTGCCATTGTTCAATAAAAGGAACGAATTCTGTAACTAATCCTGCCAGATGAAGTTGAGTACCTCCAACAACACTTACAGGGCCACCACTATTCCCTGGAAATACTGGACAATCTATAATAATTGTTTTGTGCAAATAATTTTTTCCGGATACTATTCCTCTACGTACCAAAGGACGAGTATAGATAAATTGCGAATCTGCTGGATTTCCTATTGAAGTGGGATATCCAAAGATAAAGCAATCACCACTTACAGATACCTTTTCATAAGGCATTAATTCATTTAAGAAAAAAGGATTAACCTTTGAAATATTACCTATCCGGGTGACTCCATTTAAATATCCTATTCCCAAATAATCAAGTTGTTTATGAACTCCCAACACTAACAATACTATATCAGAAGTATCCTGAAACGTTGCCTTATCATAAAATAGTAATCTTTTTTCTCTCTTGAGAGTAGATAAAATAACTAAAAGTGAATCTGCTTTGTTCTCACTTGGATTCCGAGGATACCAGAGAACTTTTAAAGTGTCCGTTATTTGATTTATATTTTTGATTACGTGAGCAGCAGAAACCAAATATAAAAATGAAGAATCACTAACAAAAAATCCGCTTCCATTAACCTTAATTCTTTCCTTTAATGTCCCTTCTAAGTAAACAGATTTTGTTATATAATCTTCACTAAATATTATTTGCCCCTTACAAATATAAGAGGAGGCAATTACTAATAATAGAATAAAGCTTTTCATTTTACACCATCCAATATTTCTGTTATAGGAATTTTGTTTATTATTTTCTTTCTGTGAGGTTCCCATATAAACCATACTCATATATTAGCGAGGAGGAAGAAGAAGGAGATCTAACCACCATTTTGTTTTATATAGGTAAAGCATTAATGTCTTCTTTTATTTTCCCTTTCTTTTCTTCCGCTTTCTTTACTTCCATCTCGCTTTCTTTCTTTTTGTCCACTTAACCAAATATTGATTAAAATACCAGTAATTCCTAAAATTAAAGTACCCAAAAACCACTTGCTAAAATCATAAATATGTAAAATCTGTGAGTTTAGAGCTGAAATTCTATCATTGGTAGTTTCTTTTAAAGATTCCATCTTTATTAAAACAGTTTCTAATTCTTTCTTGGGATCTCTGAAAATTCTTTAAGGTTTTCAGTTATCGATGTCAAAGTTGATAAAACAGTATCAAGTCTATCCATAAAGTATGATTTGCTTAAATCTATGGATTCAATTTGTGCTAATAATAGCTCATTATCACCAAACATACCTTTATTAGTATATTCAGTAATGAATGAGTGTGTCATATCATATATTTTTAATCCTATTTGACGATTTTCTTCGGCAATTTCTTCTTTAAATTTTTCTACTTCTTCTTTTTTATTAGAAATGTTTAAATAAGACCACACAGCTATAGAAATAGCTGCAAAGCCAATTATATATGACAACCATTCATAGTTTTTTTTCATAATTTATCACCTGCCTGTTACTAATTGATTGATAAATATAATAAAGCAATCTGACCTGGCGGCCAGCTGCTCGGTATCTTTAATGTATTTGGTATGGGGGAACCCGAATACAGATACCAAAAAATTTTTAACTATTTTAAACTTCAATGATTTGAATATTTCCCTAAAGTTGAAGTTGTCATAACTTAAAGAAATATGTTGGAAAAAACAAAAGAATTCCTTCCAGAAGGTGTGGAAGGAGAGGGAGTGGGTGAAGATCTTTGATTCAATAAAAGAATGCGTTTAAATCTGATTCGTTTTATATTGAAACCTAATTATAAGGGAATTAATTATGCCTGAACAAGAAATAGACATACGCAATTATCTTAATAAATTAGTAAACCGTGACAATTACTATTTTTGTTTTGAAAATTGTTGAAATTCTCAAGCGCCCATAGTTCAACTGGATAGAACGCCGGATTCCGGTTCCGGAGGTTGAAGGT
>CAYNUV010000622.1:0-2014 GCA_964400245.1 uncultured Ignavibacteriaceae bacterium | reverse complement strand
ATTTCCGGCAATAACAGGAAGTCCGCAAGCCATTGCTTCAATAAAAACAATTCCAAACCCCTCCTGCTTTGAGGGCATTATAAAAATATCGCTGGCGAGATAGTAATCTGTAAGCTCGCTTTCATCTATAAATCCCGGTAAAACAACAAAATCGTTTAAGCCTTTTTCCTGTATCATTTGCTTAATTCTATGTAACTCTTTTTCATCATTCTTGCCTGCAATGATATATTTGATTTCAGGAAATTTATTTTTGATTTCCATCAAAGCAGTTAAAACATTATCGTAACCTTTTTTCCTTTCTGAAAAAGCCATTCTCCCCAGAGTAAATAAAATAATACTGTCTTTTGCAACTTTTAGTTTTTCAAGAATATGAGCAGGCTTCTCAAAGCTTGCGGGAATTTTAAAGAAAGGATCAAGAGTATTGTGGAAAATAATTATCCGGTCTGCAGGGAAATTGTGTATTGCAGCAATGCGTTCTTTAGTATAGCTGCTTACTGCAAGGATAAAATCGCATTTTTTAATAAAAAATTTTCTAATGAGATCGACTTTATCCCATATCTCAATTCCGTGGGCTACAAGGTAAATTTTTACTTTCGGATTAAGGAGTTTAATAAACAATCCTGCAAGAGCAATATTTATATGCCCTATAAAAACTTTATCGCTTTTTATTCCTTCTCTCACTGCAGAAAGAACAAAACCAATCCTGTTCCCCTTAAAACCTTTAAAGCCGGGAAGCACAAAATATTTTTTATCCGGCTCATTGTCGTGCACAGAGAAAACTCTGCATCCTGCGTTTCTCTCATTGGAAATTTCAGAGAGTGCTTTCATAAAGGCTTTGTTAAATTTTTCAATCCCGCCTGTTACACTGAAAGCATTTAGGTAAAGAAAGAGGTGGTTTGTCAATTAATTAAAAATTAAGAATGAAAAATTCAAAATTGAGAAGCAAAGAATTTTTGGGCACAGAGCATAGGGCAAAGAGATAGAGCGTAGGGAATTTCAATACTTTAAAATATAGTTTTTTATTCTTTCAAAGGAATCAAACAGCAAGGGAGTTAGTGATAATATTTCTGCAAAAACGGCAAGTAATTCTTCATCTTCATATTCGTGAGCTGTAAAATTTCTCAGTTCCCGTATTTTAAGAAATTTTTCATAAGAACTAATCAATCCTTTTTTTTCGGCTAATATAATACTATCACGGACTGTTCTTACATCATCAAGGTCTATTCTTTCGAGCAGGTGAAAGATTTTTTTAATCAGGATATCACTGAACCTTGCAAATCTTGATGTAAGTGTTTCAAATGATTCCAGTTCATCTTCGTTATAATCTGCCTTTGCACCAATTATCTTACATTTCTCATATGATAATCTAAGCCTGTCTTTTGCTTTACCGGCTTTTTCTAATTCTTCATTAAGAAGGTTAAGAAGTTTTTCACTCATAAAGATATACTTTCTTTAAGAGCAATATTGTGAAAAGTTTTTTCTGCATTGTAGATAAGAATATCAATTTTCTGATCTCCGATACGCTCTTTTAACGTGACTAATATACTTAATTTATCAGAGAAATTTAATTTACCGGAAATAATAAGAATATCTATGTCGCCGCCTTTTTTGCTGTCATCTGTCCTCGAACCGAATAGTTTAATTTCAGCTTTTGGATCAAATTCTTTTATAACTGTTTTTATAGAATCAATTTCTTCTTTTTTCAGACGCATTTATTTTTCCTTGCAGTGGTTCATCGCTTAATTAATTAATATTTTTTTTCATTCATAGATGCCATTCATATAAACATGCATTCATGCTATGTTAAACTGTGCAGGGGGCATAGGGCCTACAATATCCCCATAATATCTTTTAACAATTTATTTTTCAGTTTTTCTAATTCATTATAATCGGGAGATTTAACCCAATTAAGGATACTTAAATTTTCGATATTGAATTTTTCAATTCTCTCAGCAGTTAATGGCGGGAATATACCGGCTGCTTTAGATTGCGATGAAGAAAAAATTAATTCCCA
>CAYNUV010000621.1:0-2014 GCA_964400245.1 uncultured Ignavibacteriaceae bacterium | reverse complement strand
CGTCCATTTATCACTTAAAGAACCTGCAAAACCTATATCCAAACCATACCCTGTTCCTGCCGGAGCCGGGAAAAAAGCGAATTCTGATTTTCTTGAAACAGAATCAAATTCATATTTTACTCCAAAATTATCAGAGAATGATGAGTAGCCAATCAAGTCTGTTTGCCCGGTTAATTCTGCACTGCTTCCGGTTGTGAAAGATGTATTGTTTTTATGAGTTCCTATATAAGAATAGCCATGAATGAGTTTAACAGTAATTCCGGCGGCAAAATTATCAAATAGTTTTATGTCCGGAATTTCTCTTGCATAGCTTAATGAATAATTTCTTATCCACCATCCTTTAACATCAGCTTCATCAAGATTAAATGTTCTGCCAACAGGATTTCCATATAATGCAATTTCCGCTAATGCATGTGGAATATTTACTTTTGTAAAAGCAAAATCATATATGGAAAAGGCGAATGAACCAATTTCTTTTTTAGGATTGAAATTTACTGCAAAGAGTTCTGCATTTACATTTGCGAAAACCAATCCGCCTTTTTCAAACAAGCCGTTCAGTCTGCTTTTATCCTGTTCGGTAAGAAATCTTGGCTCACCATTTACTCCGCCAAAAAAATAATTCAGATCTTGCAAAGAAATAAAATTACTTCCCGTTCTAACAGATAAAGATGGAAGCGGGAGTAATGTTGAGACTTCTAAAATATTTTGATTATTTAAAGTAAGCCTTGCTGGATTAATTCCTATTGAATAAATGCCTGATGATGTTGAGTTATAAGTTTTTGCAAGTCCCATGCTTCTTGCGTCGGTAACACCGATGGAGCCATATTGTCCAAATACATTAACTGAAAGAGAACAAAGTGCAATGACTATAAATATTTTTAAATTTTTCATACGTATCCTTCTTATTTATCTGATCCGACTCTTAGTGTAACTTTACCGTAAGCTTTCAACTTTATCCAGTTTGATGGCCTGATTGCTATAATTTTTGGAGGATTCATTTGCGAATCTTCTGTATTAAAGCTCATCCTGTAATTAAGATAATATGCTTTTGCAAGAAGCTGTATTTTTGTTTCGTCAAGTGTAATTGTTTTAACAGGGTTTAAATAAGGTTCTGTTACTTCACCGTTTCTATCAACTGAAGCGCCTCTGAATGAAATTGAATCCCCTTCTTCAGCGTTGTTTGTTAAAGTAAAGAGATAATTATTATTCTCATCCAGCAGATCTATCTTCATCCAGGTAGCAAGAGGAATCCCGTTTTCAATTTCAAACTTTATATCTGCCTCTTTTCCATCTCTCATGTCTTTTCTTTCAGTCTCTGTAAATTCGATGGAAGATCTATCTTCAACAGTTGTATTTCTTAAAGCAAGATAGCTTCTTGTATAAAAATCTGTTTCAAATTTTATTGAATCAAGATTATGGAATGTGCCGGGATTATTTTCCGGATTTACTATGTACTCAGCACGAAGAATAACTGAATCCGGAAGAAAAGTTATAAAATCATTTATATTACTGTTAGTCTGGTCAAAAACATTACTATAATTTCCATCTATCATCCTGATTGTAAAGTTGGGATTGTTAAAATTATCTCTCAGGTAAAACTCGCTGCCGTTTTTCCTCTTAGCAACAATATTAAGATTTCTTAACTCCATATCGCTTGGCGTATTGTACATTGAAAGATAATTCCCTCTCAGGTTCAAAGCTGCATCTTGTAAAAAAGTTTTGTCTCTGTATTCTTCAATCTCCACAACATCAAAATCATAACTTGAAGTTTTATCTCCAAGAGATTTTGAAGGAACGCGCCCTGTAACATAAACGAAAGATAATTCGGACATTGAGAGATCAGTATAAACGATATTGCCGGGTGGAGTGGAAACCGCTCTAACAATTAATTTGAAACTATTTCTGAAATTTGCGGGTTGATCAGCAGGAATTTCATAATTGTAACCACTGAGATTATAATTTACGGAGTTTGTACTCCCGGCATTTACATTAATTTGAATTGTTATTTTATTTC
>CAYNUV010000620.1:0-2015 GCA_964400245.1 uncultured Ignavibacteriaceae bacterium | reverse complement strand
CAATGTTATTTCAGGAGTAAACAGCAGCGGTAAAACATCGTTTATTCAGTTACTTCTACTATTAAAGCAAAGTTTAGAAATCAAGACAATTGATAAGCCTCTTCTTTTTAATAATGGATTTACTCAACTAGATGGATTTTCCGATATTATTTATTGCAAAGACTTAAAAAATAAATTAGAGGTTGGAATTTCGTTTACTGATCAAGAATTAATAATAAAAGGATTAGAAGATTTAAAAATAAAACAATATGATATAACCATTTTTTTTTCAAAGCGAAAAGAAATTGTAATAGTTGATTATATAAAAATAAGATATTCTACTCCAGAATTTCTGAAAAAGGAACATTGGATTGAGTTTTCACGAACCGATAATGGGAAATATTTGTTAAAAACAAACTCAGGTTCTTTTAACCCGGATTTTTACAACCTTGGGTCGGGTGAACCTATAGTAGGGGAATTGCTATTTACTTCATTTATACCTCAAATTTATTCTGTTCCCGAAAAGAGTATTAAGCTTAGTATTAGTGACCTACAAAAATATATTGAAGAAATATTTGACCAGTTGACTTATATAGGTCCTTTACGTGAAACGCCAAAGGCAAGTTATTCTGCTAATAAGAAAAATAAAAATATAGGGATTAAGGGTGAATACACTGCGTATTTTTTAGAAAAAGAAGCATTAAATAAGGTAAAATATTATAGAATTGAATATACAGAAAATGCTTCGATCAAATTTGTACCTACAGAAGATACATTAATTATGGCAGTAAAATATTGGATTTGTGATGTATTCAGATTGGCTAAAGATATGAAAGCTGAAGTATTCAAGGATGATGAATACATTATCAAAATTATTAGTAACTACAATATTGAAACAACAATAAAGCATGTGGGTTTTGGTGTAAGCCAGGTATTACCAATTATTGTTGAAGGCTTAAGAATGATTAATGCCGGCACATTAATTTTAGAACAACCTGAAATTCATCTACATCCCAAGGTCCAAAGTTTACTTTTTGATTTTTTATATAGTATTACATTATGTGGCAAAAAAGTTATCGTTGAAACACATAGTGACCACTTTATAACTAGAATGCGTCGGCGAATTGCTGAGGATATGGGAAATAAATTGTCTAGTGAAATTAATTTTGTATTTATTGAAGAAGGGGAAACAAGACATATTTTTAAAAAGCTTGATTTATCTGATATGGGAACTTTTGATTATTTTCCTAAAGATTTTGTAGAGCAATCAAACAAAGAATATATGGCTATTGTTAAAGCTCAGGCATTAAAAAGAAAAATTAAAAATAAGGACTAAAATAATTGTGAGTTTTCATTCTGTCATAGACACTTCAGCTTTCATTTGGGATAGGAGTGAATTTGAAATAAAAGCAGCCCCTTTTTATGACTTAGCAAGTCAATTAATATCTTTCATTGAAATTTTTGGAACAGAAAAACCAAAAATATATTTGCGAAAAAATTTGCTTTATGAAATGATAGATGGCTTCCCTTATAACTTGGAATCAAGTATTCCTGATTTTTTTGCATTATCAGCTTCGATTTTAAATTTTTTATCTCATATGGGTGATAAGATTATAGAATTTGAAGAAAAAAATATTGATGGAATATATTCAGAGCCAGAAATTATTCTTAATCATTATAATGATACGGTAAAAAAAGAATTAGTCTATTTAATTTCAGAGATGCATACTTGTGCAGTACTTGTTATTTATTTTACATTTGAGGCGATTTGGGTTACAAAGGATTCGCTATATACACATCTTGAAAATGATAAAAAGAAGTATGAAACCATAATTCATCCTTCTAATAATCAACTGCAAAACTTTTTTAATAAGTATAAACCATTTTTTGAACATAATCCTAAACATGATAGAATTAGAGGTTGGAGAAGTGAAGGTGGAGAGGAAATATCTCCGTTAACATGTTTTAATGGAGATGATACTACCATTCCACAAAACTTACTTTCTAATGCATTCAAACATGATAATAAATTATAT
>CAYNUV010000619.1:0-2020 GCA_964400245.1 uncultured Ignavibacteriaceae bacterium | reverse complement strand
AGAAAGGAAAAATGCAGGATAAATTCCCGATAGAATTCCGACAAATATTCCAAGTCCCAATAGCAGAATAAGATTTGATACATCAGAAAATATTTTGAAAGATAATTCTTTTTCCGAAAGATTATTGAATACCGGAATCAGAATCTCAATTAAAAAAACAGCAGCAATAACTGCAATCAAACTTAAGAGTAATGATTCCCCAAGAAATTGTTTTATTAACATCAACCTGTCAGCGCCGAGAACTTTTCTCATTCCAACTTCACGTGCGCGTTTTGCAGAACGTGCAGTTGCAAGATTCATAAAGTTGATGCAGGCTATAAGAATAATCATAATGCCGACTGCAGAAAAAATGTAGATGTTTGCTTCATCATTATTTGCCTGCATTTCATAATCAAGATCAGATTTAAGATGAATATCAGTTAGTGGTTGAAGATAATGGGTAATCTGTTCCTTCAAATGAGCAGGATAATATTTTTGTACAAACTGAGGAAATTGTTTTTCAAGTGTTTTAGGATCAACACCTTTTTTTAATAAAAAGTATGTCCAGTTAGGATTCCATACCCAGTTTTGCTGTAGCCCAAATCCTATTATTTGGTTTACAGTTGAGAATGAAATGAGACAATCAAAATTAAAATGTGTCTGCGAATTAAGTTCATCAAAAATTCCGGTTACAAGAAGATTAAAATTACTCTCATAAATTATTGTTTTGCCGAGAGGATTTTCATTACCGAAATATTTAGTTGCAAGTTCCTGGGAAAGAATTAAAGAGTTAGGATTTGCGAGAGCAGTATTTTTATCACCCGATTTAAGTGTAAAATCAAAAAACTTAAAGAAAGTGGAGTCAGCAAAATAGATATGTTTTTCATTAAAAATATTATCACCATATTCTAAAGTAAGTGTCGGCTGCTGAAAGTTAAATAACCTTACTCCTTCTTCAATGTAATCGGGGAAATCATTTAACATTGCTTTCATAACAGGAAAAGGATTGCTTGAAGAAAATTCACCACCCTGTCCTTCAAGCTCTATTTTTTCTGTCAGTCTGTAAATTCTGTCCGCTTTACTATTGAATTTATCATAGCTTAACTCATCTTTAACAAAAAGATAGATGAGCATAAAGCAGGCAATTCCAATTGCCAGGCCAGCAATATTAATGAAAGAATAAGTTTTGTTGTTAAGAAGATTTCTTATTGCAATTTTGAAATAATTTTTAAACATATAATTCCTCTTGTAAAGAGTTTATTGAAACATCTTTTTAGATATTAAATATTTTTATTTCAGTTATGCCAAATAGAAGCTCCTGGAAAAAAATCAGGAGCTTAAAAAAATTACTCGTATCTCAAAGACTTAACAGGGTTTGCAGTTGCTGCTTTAATTGTTTGAGAGCTAACTGTAAGCAGGGCAATTATCAAAGCTATTATACCTGAAAAAATAAATACCCAAAGAGTTATATCTGTTTTATAAGCAAAATTTTCCAGCCAGTTATTCATGAAATAATAAGCAACAGGCCAAGCAATTAAGTTTGCAATTAAAACCCATTTTAAAAATTCTTTGGAGATAAGAAAAACTATAGTAGAGATTGATGCACCTAAAACTTTTCTTATTCCAATTTCTTTAATTCTTCTTTCAACTGTAAATGCAGTTAAACCGAATAATCCAAGGCATGCAATGAATATTGCAAGAACAGAAAATGTAGTAAATATCTGTCCGGTTTTTTGTTCCGATTGATAAAGCTTGTTGAAGTCTTCATCGAGAAAAAAATATTCAAATGGTTTTCCGGGTACAATTTTTTTCCACTGGTCTTCTATGAAAGAAATGGTTTTGGAAATATCATTAGGACGAATCCTGACCGGCAGATAAGCTGTCTGACCTGAATTAAGAAAAATAGCTAAAGGTCTTATTTGCTGATGAAGTGATTCATAGTGGAAGTCTTTTAAAACTCCCACAATTGTATAGAATCTACTTTGATTTGGATCGGGCATCATAATCCTCTTTCCTAAAGGATCTTAATTTCCAATAAATT
>CAYNUV010000618.1:0-2032 GCA_964400245.1 uncultured Ignavibacteriaceae bacterium | reverse complement strand
GTGTTCGTGCCGAGTTTACATAAGCCAATTTTATAGGACTTCGATAGAAAGATTAGTGATGTGAAGATGATTAGCTTGTACTATAAAATTTCTTATGTAACACTGGCTGTCAATGCCAAGATGAACTGAGTTAAAGAAAATGTAATCCTTAAGACTATAATGAAAAATTTGAGTTCAAGATTAAGTGTAAGTTCAAGTTGAGGGCTGAAAATTTTATCAAAATTTTATGAAGCAAGTTTATAAAAACTTAATGAGCAAAGGTGAAACTTTGTTATGTAATAACTATAAGTTAAAAGAATAAATGAATTGAAAATGAAAAGATGTTTAACGAACCGGAGCGAATGTATAAGTTTTCTGCCATAGGCGGACAGGTTGAAACTTGCTGAATAGTGTTTGAAAAAACACTCAGCCCCTGAATTCTATGAAGTTAGTTTTGATTATTAGGCAATTGGTCCTAAACGTCTTCCGCAATCACCTTTACCTGAAATTGGATATGCTTTTGGATGTTTTTTTATATGTCCTTCAATTAACATTTTTTCGAGTAAATTTTCATAGTGTACTTTATCTTTTAAGCAAAATGAACAGGGACAATTTAGATCATTAAGTTGTTTTAATCTGTATAGCACATCTGCATAAAGATAAAACCAATAATCCAAATCATCTACTTTTATCTTTTTACTAAATAATTTTGATTTGAATTCTTTTCTTTCCATACCATACAAATGTATGGTAGAATATTTTTATTTTCAATTATTAAGAATTAGATCTAAGCCAGGGGAAACGGTTGTTATAGAATTTATTTCTTTCGTTTTCTAATTCTAAGAGGGTTTTAATTCTTTTTTTCTGTAACCATTCCATAAGATCTAACTTTGAGAACAGTAGTTTCTTACCAAGTTTGTAATATGGTATTTCGAATTTAGAAGTTAAATGATATAAATAAGATTTTTTGGTTTTCAGAAATTCTGTTGCGCCATTTATATCCAGGATTAAATCATTGTTTAATCGAAAAAGTTTTTCGATTTCAAGAAGCTTTTTGTAGATGAATTCATTTTTCATTTGTTTAACTCACAAAAAATTATTCTAAGAAATCTTTAAACTTATTTAAGTAGGCATTAAAAGCTGGGTTTGATAAATTATAAAAATTTACTCCGCCTCTGAAAAGAGCAAAGACTGAGCGGGATAGAACCGGACTATTAAAAACAATACCATTATCATAAATAAGCTTTCTCGATTTTTTATATTGACCTGCTTCGGGAGCTATGATTTCTAAAACTTTCCAGGCTGTAACTAAAACAGGAATTTCTTTAGAGAAAAAAGAATCGAGTTCATATTTTAAATAGGGGAGCCAGTATTTTTCAGTAATTTCAGAAAATAAATCATTTTTATCTGTAACATCTGTGAAATAATTTTTACAAATATTTTGGACATAAATATTGTTGAGGTTCAATTCTACATTAGAGATGTTAGTAAGTATTTTATTAAAGTAGGGAGATTTTTCACCATGTTCCAAACCAAATACAAATTCGAAAGTTTTATCCTGCGGATTGGAAGGATCTGCCCCTAATATAATTGCTTTAACGTCTTTTATATTTTTGTAATAGGGACGAGGGAAATCATATATATCTGTACGACAAACAAATTTATATTTTGCGTTTGATATTATTTTTTGGAAAATATCATTTGGAGAGCTAATCCGGGATTTCATTGGTTATTCCCCTTTCTTTTAGAAATGTTTTTAGTTCTTTGTTAGTTTTGAATTCTCTAACTGTTATTAGATTTTCTTCATCTGTAAATTCTGATAAAGAGGTTTCATCGGTAATTAGATAATATTTCTCATCTTTTTCAGCATAATAGATTATTCCACCTTCAGCAGATTTTAAAAGAGATAGATTATTAAAGAGTGATTTGTAATTATAGGATTTATTGAAGCGAGTAAGTTTCATAAAAAAAATAAATCGACTCTACAATAATAAATATTTATTGTGAGAGATTGATTGGTAAGGGGCAAGTAATATTCATTTACTTTTCTTAG
>CAYNUV010000617.1:0-2033 GCA_964400245.1 uncultured Ignavibacteriaceae bacterium | reverse complement strand
ACTACAAAGAGGAAGTTTTAATATGAATTTATTCTCAATGTTTCTTAAAGGCGGAATTATTATGTGGCCGATATTGTTGTGTTCAATAATCGGATTAACAGTAATAATTGACCGTTATATAGTCCTTCGCAAAGCCAAAATAAATATTCCGGCTTTTATGATAAGGATAAGAGGTCTGATTAAGAAGAAAGATATTTCCGGTGCAATAAGTTATTGTATGGAAGAAAAATCCCCTGTGGCGAATATTGTAAGGAAAGGTTTAAAAAAATATAAGCTTGGTCATGAAAGAGTGAAGGAGGCAATTGAAAATGCGGGTAGCCAGGAGATAAGCAAGCTTGAAAAAGGGTTACCTGTTCTTGCAACTATCGCGGGTATTGCACCGCTTCTTGGTTTTCTCGGAACTGTAACAGGAATGATTGCTGCATTTATGACAATCCAGGATTTACAAGGACAAGCAAATCCTTCTGACCTGGCAGGAGGAATTTGGGAAGCATTAATTACAACAGCATTTGGATTAATGGTTGGTATTCCTGCTTTAGCACTTTACAATTATTTCCTTTCTGCTGTGAAGAAAACAGTTGGCGATATGGAAACCGTAGCTAATGATGTAATTGATGTTATACAGGACAGCACAACACATACTTCAGATGTTGAAGAAGAAATTGAAATTGATATTTAAGCTTAGACTAACAGGAGACAAAAAATGAAATTTAAAATGGCAAACCAACCGGAAAGTGCGTTTCAATATTCCTCACTTACTGATGTGGTTTTTCTTCTTATGATATTTTTTCTGCTCACTTCTCAGTTTGTAATTCAATCAGGAGTAAAAGTAAAACTGCCTGGTTCAAAAATTAACGAACCTTCTACACCCTCCATGCTTGTTGTTACTTTAACGGCAGCAGGAGAAGTATTTGCAGGTGAAGAAAAAATGAGTATTGATCAATTACCATCTGCATTAAGTATTATGAAAGGAACAAGCATGGAAGATAATCTTATCATCCGTGCAGATAAATCCGTTGCAGTTGATCTTGTTATTAAAGTAATTGATGCGGCACGTTCATCAGGGATAGATAAATTTACAATTGAAACTGAAAAAGAAAGATTGTAAAGTGGAAACTGTACAAGTTAAAAGATCAATGAATTATAGTTCAATAAAGAATCTTTCATTCTCTATTTCTTTATTATTTCATCTTCTGCTTTTTATTCTTTTTCTTATAATAAAGTTCACGGTTGATTATCCACCTAAAGAATATGTTGAACTATCATTTGGTATTTCCGGTGAACCTGGTTCTTCAGGAAATATCGGCTCGCAGATAACTGATGTTGTAGAGCTTTCCAAACCTGAAGAAAAAAGCGAAACTGTTGAGAAAAATAAAGAAGTAAAAGAAGTTGAACTGCCGAAAGCAAAGAATACTTCCGAAGAAAATATTATTACGCCTGCTGATAAGGAAAAAGAAAAATCCACAACTACAAAAACAGAAACAAAAGAAGATACCAAATCTGATGTTACTGCTGAGGGACAAGGAAATAAATCAAAAGGTGAGGGAAGTTTTGGATATGATATTGAATGGGGCGGGCAGGGAACAAGAAGAATTTATAGCTGGGATAAACCGCTATATCCTGAAGGAGTTCAGAAAGAAATAAATATCAGGCTAAAGTTTTCTATTCTTCCTGATGGAACTGTTGGATCAATAATTCCTATAACCAAAGCTGATGCTCGTCTGGAAAACGCTGCAATAAATACTTTAAGACAATGGAGATTCGAACCGCTTTCACCAAATCAAAAGCAGGTTGAGCAATCTGCTGTTATTGTTTTTCCGTACCGGCTTCAGTAGACTCATCCTTATAATAAATCCTGTAGAAAAAATATTCTACTATAGAAAGAATTGTGAGCGCAAAAGTATCCCTGTCATATTTAATTCCTAATCCTTCCGGTTCCATAAAAATTTTTGCAATCATAGCAGCAATCGTCCATCCTACTGTGAATAAAATCATGATTAGAGTGATATTAAGAAAAGCACTTTTAAGATTTT
>CAYNUV010000616.1:0-2038 GCA_964400245.1 uncultured Ignavibacteriaceae bacterium | reverse complement strand
GTATAGCAAAGGTTTCCAAGTAATGAGGTTGAAGTTCCATCAAAAGAAAGGTTTATATCAAGCTCTGGTTCAATAGACAGACCATCAAGTATATAATATCCTACAGAAGCGCCAACCTGAAGGTAAATAGAGGCATCTGAATATGAAGATTCATAAGGTTGAGAACCGCTATAAGATGATATTTCTTTTGTTGATGAGCTATATTTTCCCAGGTTAGTATAGAAGCTAATTTCAAAATCACCCTGGTTAAAAGATTGCCTCCCTTTTATTTCTTTAACCTGTGCTGAACCTGCTGAGGTAATTAAGATTATCATCAGTAAAAAAATATTTTTTTTCATTTTAGTTTATTTTTTCTCAATTTTCATTTATAAAATAGTCAGACAAAGATTTCCAATTGTCATAAAGTTGTAAAAGAGATGTAAAACTCTTTTATTTATTTTATTAAAACAAGCTTCTTTGTGTCAATAAAAGCACCAGCCTGCAGTTTATAGATATAAACTCCGCTCGCTACTCCACTTGCATCCCAAGTGTACTTATAACTACCAGCGTGTAAATTATCATTCACAATAGTAGCAATTTCATTTCCTAAAACGTCGTAAATCTTTAATGAAACCATTCCGTAATCCGCAATACGAAATTGGAAAGTTGTTGAAGGATTGAATGGGTTAGGAAAGTTTTGTTTAAGTTCAAACATATTGGGTACCAAATTTTCATTCTCAACATCAATTGAGATATCTGCTATAATTCTTCCTTCAATAATTGGAGAAATAGTTTGCTGTAGAGCTAAGTATTCAGAAAGAACCTGAAATTCGCTTAGGCTGTCATATAAGAAGAAATTGCTGATTGGGATTTGAAGGTATCCTGTAAGTATTGCTGCAAGAAATTCATTTCCTGAAACAGAATAAGTTGCAGAAGGATCCACTGGGTTTTCTCCAACAGTTACTGAAAGTAATCTGGTTCCAGGATCATTATTTGGATTATACATATATTCCATTCCCGAAACCTGGGGTAAGAATTCATCATTCAGTTCAATTGTAGCTAAAACTGTTTCAAGTGCAATAAAGAGATCAGAGCCAAGGATATTAAATGTTACTAGTCTATACCCTAGTCCATTTATTTCATTAAAGCCATAACCCACAACCCTGAATGCATCTGCTGCTACAAGCGGACCCTGATAAAAAGGCTGCGCAGTGGAACCGCCTGCTTCAATTGATATATCTGTTCCTGTCTTGAATCGGAATGCATCTGTGATCAGATTTCCAACAGGTGTATCCCTATATCCGGCCAACAATAATGAATCAGCTACTTCTTCAAATTCTGAATCAGCGTTTGCTATTTGCTGTGTATAAACAGGCCCATAAGCAGATTCTATTCCCGCAATAAGATTATTTACTTCTGCTAAAACTGTCGGCTCTTCAAGAATTGATTCATCGAGATGAATCATCTGGTAATCCAAAAGATTAACTTCTCCTCCATTCAAAACTAACTTTAATTTTCCAATGTACAGATAATGAGCTTTAGCTTGAACGATTAATGTTGTTTCACCAACGGGATTAAGAACTTCCACAGGAATTTCCAGCAAATAATGATCATGTCCACCAACGATAACATTAATTCCTGATACATTGGCTGCAACAAGCTGATCAAGGCTTAATCCTAAATGAGAAAGAAGAATAATTACATCACAATCATGTGCCATTAATGAATCAACCATTGCAGAAGCAATTCCAAAAATATCTTCATCAATAACAGCAGGCGAAGGAAGAGAAAGAAGATTTGTTTCCGGAGTTGTTAACCCGAATATTCCAACTTTAATATTTCCAACTTGTTTTATTGTAAACGGTGAAATATAATCCTGAAGTGGCTGAACAGATGAATCTGGTAAAATTAAATTTGCTGAAAGAAGTGGAAATCCTTCACCGCTAGAAAATGAAGCTTGTAAAGATTGTAAAAGTGTTGAAGGAGTTAAGTCAAATTCATGATTTCCTACTGCCATTGCATCTATTCCAATAGAATTCAAAAGCTGGAATTCTGCAGC
>CAYNUV010000615.1:0-2039 GCA_964400245.1 uncultured Ignavibacteriaceae bacterium | reverse complement strand
ATAGCGGCGACAATAAAATATATGGTGGAATATATTTTCATTTTACTTTTAGAAGTTTTCTTACAGCAGCAGCAACATCTTTAGGAGCTGCTTTTTTCTTTTCTTCACCGCCGACTTTAACGCCGAGATCTATGCCAAGCATCTTTGCTGTCTTAATACTTTCACGGAACTCTTTATTATTTTTTCCTGATGGATCTATAAGGAATCTGTTTGCTGATGAGTTGAGTGCATCGAGCATAATCTCCTCGAGATTATTTCTTTTTGCTTTGTAGTTCTCGCGCTTCTTATCCCAGTTATAAATATCTTTCCAATTATCGAGCTGGCGGCGGGAGACTTTATTTTCAAGGATGCCTTCAATGGCTTTGGTTTCCAGACCATCCTGAACGTAAAGGCGTTCAGCATCTTCTAAATAGATAAGGAATTTATTTGTTGGCATTAAGACCTCAAAGATTCTTGAATTTTCTTCAGGTCTCTCTCTTTAAGACGCAGCAGATCTTTCTTTTCTTTGAGTTTGTCTGAAATCTCTGAAAGCTTTCCCATCTCTACAATGGCAGAATCTATTTCGAGATCTGAAACATCTTCATCATCGTTGAGATTAAGAGGACTGAGCTTGGATCGGATTATATCAACTTTATTCTTTCCTTCGATCCTGAGAATATTAATTTCTCTTTCGAGACCCGCAATTTTACTTTTAAGCTGAAGAATATCAGTGTTCAATTTTTATAACATCCTCCTTATCCTTTTTTATAACATCCTCCTTATCCTTTTTTCTGATTTCATAGTACACCCCAAGCTTCGCTAACTTATCCAGCACGGCATTTTTCATCAGTTCAAAATCAGTTTTGTTGCTGTTCCTTAATTCGTTAATGGTATATTTTAATTCAGTAAGCACTTGAACAGTGTAGCTCGTTTGTTTCGACTGCTCATTAATTACAGATACGAACTTATCAATAGCATCTTTGTTTGTAGTAATAAATTGTGTGCTTATCTCTTTATAGTTTTTATCAACCCCTGCAAGAAATTCTTTAAGGTCTGCAATTGTCTCTAAAAATTTTTCATCCCTTGCTTCATTCTCCTTCAAACGAAGTTCGGTTCTTTGGAGTTCAAGCGCATCATCACGCTTTTCACGTGCTATCTGATCATGCTTATCTCTCTGTATTATATATTTAAGGATCATGATCATCAGGGCGACCAGAGCGCCCGCAATCCCATACTGGAACCAGTTACCTCCACCATCCGGGAGTGCCTGTAAAATAAAATTAAGCTGGAGCGCCAAGGATGTGATCATTTGTAGAAACCCTACATTAATTAAAAGAATAAAACAATCAGCAAATTAGAATTTAGAGGCGGGTAACTCTAATGATTCAAATCAGTGATTCAAATCAGTAGAAGTGTTTTGAGTAATCGTTTAGGTTTGGGACAGCTAATCTAAATAAGTAGAAATGATTTTCAAAATTAATTTTAATCGGGTTTTTATTGCGAATCGGAGATTGCTTCGTTTCCTCGCAATGACAGATACAGCAGTATGAAGATACCTTTTCTTAAGCCAGGCACATATAAAGATCAATCAGGGAGAGAAATTTCTTTTTCCGAAGCCGACCTGGATAAAATTATTGAAGCTACTAAAAAAAGAAATTACCAGGATCATGATTTTCCTATCTGCATCGGACACCCGGAAACAAATACACCTGCATGGGGATGGATTAAGAAAGATAAAATCGTAAATGATAATGGTGTGCTGGTTGCTCTTGCTGAGGATACCGACCTTGTCCCTGAGTTCAAACAATTTTTCCAGGACAGACGTTTCAAGAAAATCAGTGCAAAGTTCTACCCGGATTTATCATTAGCTCATATCGCTTTTTTAGGAGCCAAGCCGCCAGCAGTTGCCGGTCTTCCGTCAGTAACTTTCGCCCAGGAAGATAATTTAATTACAGTTGCTTTAGCTGAATATGAACTTGCCAAGTGGCCCGCCAAAGCTCTGGGCATGGTTCTCAGCGGAATAAAATCTTTCATTTCAGAAACAAAGGGCGCCGAATACG
>CAYNUV010000614.1:0-2050 GCA_964400245.1 uncultured Ignavibacteriaceae bacterium | reverse complement strand
TGATCTGTTAATATTTACCGCCCGATGATTAAAATAAAGCGTAGAAATTTCATTAAGAGAGGATTAGCAGTTATTGTAAGCACTATTCTGCTTCCTCCATTCTTTTTTAATCGTTTCCAATCTTTTGGTAAGGCAAAACCCGTTCCCGCAGCAATAAAACCTAATCCTGAATTATGGAAAGACGATGAGGTCAATATTGCCTGGATCGGGCACTCGACAATGCTGATAAATTTTTATGGAATTATAATCCTTACCGATCCTGTTCTGTTTGAGCGAATCGGTTTATACTTTTTCGGGCTTGTCTTTGGGCCGAACCGCTACTCTCTTCCGGCACTTGAATTTGATGAAGTGCCTAAACCTGATCTTGTGCTTCTTTCCCATGCTCATATGGATCACATGGATTATAAAACTCTCGTTTCTCTTACAGATAAATTTCCGGGAATGATTGATTGTATTACTGCATACAATACAAGCGATGTAATTTCAGATCTTGAATGGAAATCATTACAGGAACTTGATTGGGGACAAGAAACAAATCTTCTTGGAATAAAATTTAAAGCACTTGAAGTAAAACACTTTGGATGGAGATTTCCATGGGAGAAAGACCGCTCAAAAGGATTTATGGTTGAGGGTAGAAGTTATAATGCTTATATGCTGGAAAAGAATAACAAGCGAATTCTTTTTGGCGGTGACATGGCTTTTTCCGATAAACTCATTAATGTTTTGGACAAACCGGTTGATATTGCTTTGATTCCAATCGGTGCATACAATCCGTGGAAGCATAATCATTGCAATCCCGAAGAAGCTTTGATGATGGCGTCAGAACAAATTGGTGCCGATCATTTTATACCAATGCACTGTAATACATTCCGGCAAGGAATTGAGCCGGTTGAAGAACCGCTTCAATGGCTTAAGGATTCTCATGGCAAATACAATATTAATATTGGCGTAAAAAAGATCGGCGAAACATTTAATCTTACCTGAAATTATTATTCTTCCGCTTTTCTATTTTCTCAATCAAATTATTTTTAATGCCTGTAAAATCTTTAATAACTACCATCATAAAGACTATTGTAAAAGAAAATAAAACAAGACTAAAAACCGAAACTAATGTTATTGATAATCCTTGCATTCAGAACCCCGCTATATTGAAATAGAATTTAGAATAAGTAAGAATCATACCATACTGGTAAAAACGATTTTGTTTATTCATAAATAATTTATTTTTGTGAAGCATAAAAATATTTCGTTGATAATGAAGCATTTGCTCAGATCAATTGTTAGTTACTATTTAGACATCATATTTTAAAAACCGGTTTAACACATGACAACTAACGAATTACTAAAAAGTTTCTTAAAAATTTCTGATGAAGTTGAAAAATCTTCAGAAGAATTTTTAAATCTGTCTTACAATCAGATTAATTGGAGAACATCTGATTCACAATGGAGCATTGGTGAATGCTTTGAGCATTTAATAAGAACAAACAGTAAATATATTCCTGAGTTTCAGAAGAATAAATTACACAGTGTTGAAAAAATAAATATGAATTTTAAACATACACTGATAGGAAAATTTCTTATTAATTCAATGAAACCCAATAATAAAAGAGAAACGAAAACCCCGGTATCATTTAACCCAATTGGAAGTATTATTAAAGAAAGTATTGTAAAAGATTTTCTAAATCAGAATAAAGAAATAGTTGAGCAAGTTAAAAATATTGATCCGGCAAAATTAAAAATAAAAATTACTTCACCATTTGCAAAATTTGTTAGATATAATATTGGGGATAGTCTATTAATAATTGCTAACCATAATCTGAGACATATAGGGCAAGCTGGAAGAGTAATGCAGAATGAAAAATTCCCCTTTTCCTAAAGGTCATTTGTAATTATTCAAAATATCTGCTTGCCGTTTATCATCAGATGATTGACATCTATATCCTTTTGATGTAATTTTTAATCGTAATGATAAAAAGATTAAAAATATTTCTTAAGACTTTTCCTCTTGAAGGATATTTCTGGGTAACTGCACTTTTAATACTTACAATTT
>CAYNUV010000613.1:0-2058 GCA_964400245.1 uncultured Ignavibacteriaceae bacterium | reverse complement strand
ATTGGATTCCCTGCCCATAGCAATTAAATGCAACCGCAAGAAGGAAAATTAATAACAATACTTTTTTCATAATAAATCCGTGATTATTTTTTTATAAAAGGTATTCATCATCGCCGTCAATTAAATATTCATCATCGCCGTCTGTTAAAGTTGAAAGAGTGCTCTTGGAGATATCAACATATTTTTTACTTATATGCTTTATAATTAACTGGTCAGGCTTATCCCATCTATCCAGATAAACGGGGATAATTTCAGTAATAAAAAACTTTACAATTGTCCCGGATGAATCTTTGAAAGGATCTCTGTCTCTTCTTCTCCATAGAGTAACTTCCTGGTAACGGGCTGCATTTATTTGTGTAAACTTTGTAAGCGGATCGGCATACTTGAACAGGTTTATCATTACATCAAAAGCCCAGTGATCGCCATTTGAAATAAGATTTCTTGTGCTGTTAATTGCCGATTCTCTTATCGCTCCATCCCATTCCGGTTCATCTCTTATTACAGTAACGTAATCATAAAGGATGTTATTACTTCCGTAAGCAATCTTCGGTGCAAGTACACCAAATATGGAGGGGTTGATTGTCATGAGAATAAATTATCCTCCTGTATTATATAAGCTGAAACATCTCTTACATCTGTATTTATTAAAATTTGTTTTGCCCGGGCCGGAACCGTAACTGTATAAGGATATGGTGCTTTGAAATTGAAGATATCAAAATCATCAACCTTTGCTCTTACATGGTTGTAAATCAAAGTGCCTGCTGGGTAACAGTAATCAGGAAACTCAACTATATCCCCGGCACTTCCCCAGAATTTTCTATACATAGAAACAAGATTTGTAGGAAAGTCAATTGTGTTTTTGCCTAGCCCGAATTTATGATCAACAAGGGCTGATGCTGAAGCTGTATTATAGACAGCCCTGTTATTTGCATACCTGGGGTTATAATTGAATCCGCCCTTTTCGCCTGTTGACTGGTCTGGATTATCTTCTAATTTATCATCATCGTTAAAGGTTATTAAAGTATCATCCCTTACAAGAAATTCTATCTCTTCCGGAGTATCGGTTTCAATCTGTGTCCATCTTACAGTAAAACCATTATTATTAGTACTTACTACTCCAATCCAGGAAACGAATTGTGAAAAGAAATCCCATACACTCCATTTCTGTGAAGCATAATCCTCTGTATCAATTATTGTATGAAAGGCAGCAGTATCATGGTTAATGCAGTAAAGCATATTCTCATCAAGAACTAAATGCTGAACAAGAATATTCCTGTTTGCAGCATCATAGTTAATTACTTCAACTAACTGGTTTTCTATATTGCTGAAATCAACACTGATACCTGCAAGCCCTAAAGCTTTTTCTAAAAACCATAACACCTGTACATTAGGCAAACTGTTATTATCAGAAGCAATGTATTGATTTGAAGTTGCACCTGTTGAAAGCAACGTATGGAAGGTATCGTAATCAATTATTATATCTTTAAGCTTGGTTAAATAGTGGGCAACTCTTAAATCAAAATACTTTTCCCGGTTGTTTTTATTTTGCTTCTTCTCCATCACAATCCCTTTGAAGAATGGATAAGAAGATCCTGCTTCTGAAATTAAAACAGTATCCCCTTTAGCAACGGTTACATTATCAACAACCTGAAGCTTAAATTCATATTCAACAAGCGTCCAGTCACGGTTCCGGTCTATAACAGGCACAGGATCGCAGCTTCTTACATCATCATTAACATTTACAGAATCTATTACAACATCAAAGCTCATCAGTATTAACTCCTGCTCTGTTCATTTTACTGGTTTCTTTAATTACTGTTTCGGCAATTACTTTACCATTAAGAGCAACCTGAATAATTCCGCCTCCCATTGGTTTGGTTGCAAGTGTCATGGTGTTAGCTTTAATTGCATTAACAATTCTTTCAACATCACCAGTGCTTAAACCAGTATTATTACTTTTTTGTAATTGATTATTCGGTATGATATAACCATTACTCTGTGGCACAAATAATTCTCTGCCACTTTCACCAACCATATAAGGTTTGTTATTTGTTACAG
>CAYNUV010000612.1:0-2064 GCA_964400245.1 uncultured Ignavibacteriaceae bacterium | reverse complement strand
ACCTTAATAAAAATATTATTTGCGGAAACTCTTTAATAGGAACAGATATTTTTGAAGGCAATCTCTTTTCTTATGATGAGGAAAAGAAACTCAAGCCAATGAATTTTGAAGATGTATTTCCTGAAATTATGAACGGGGGAGGATTTGATGCCATTGTCGGAAATCCCCCTTATAGAATGATGCAACCTCACAATACTGAGTTGTCTATTTTAAAATACTTTAAAGAGAAGTTTAATATTGCAGAATTTAAAATCGATTTATTTCATTTGTTTATGCAACAAAGTATAATAAAATTAAGAAATAAAGGATTGATTGGATATATAACTCCTTCGTCATTATTAAATAATGTCTATGTAGAAAATTTAAGGTTATGGATATTAGAGAATTGTAAGATTAATAAAATTTCTTTAACAAAGGAAAAAGTATTTAAAGATGTTGATGTATATACTTCTGTTTACATATTTGAAAAAGAAAATGACAAAGCTAAACGAAATAATAATATCATTTTAAAGACAGATAGACTCGAATTATATAAACTAAACAAAGAATTGAATTATACTGAGATAAAACAAAATAGATATTATGAAACTATTGGTAAAATCTGGAATCTTCTTATTGATGAATCAAATGTTGGCATTATTACTAAGATGAATAAAAGTGGATTACCATTACAAAAAGTATCTCAACTTAATAGAGGTTTGATTACAGGAAATAGAGAAAAATATTTTTCTAACGAGAAAATAAATGATAACTATGTGCCGATACTTGCGGGCAGTGATGTACATAGATATTATTCAAATGATATAAACGAATATGTGCTATTTAAAAAGCCAAAAACCGCAGGTGGAAGTTGGGATAGTGAAGTACATTTAGCTAAGCATAAAGTATTGATTAGACAAATAGGGGTAATGCCTACAGCGACTTTGATTACTTCGCCAATAGCAGTAACAGGAAATATATTTACAATAATGACTGATGATCTTATTACTGAAAAATATATTTTAGGGTTAATAAATTCTAAGGCGGTTTATTTCTATTGGAAACTAATGTTTACAGATTTTAAAAATTCGTTTCCACAAGTAACAATCTTTAGTTTAGGTCAAATTCCAATTCCGAATTGGGAAAATAATTCATATAAGAAATTAGATATGTTCATCGATCAAATGCTATCCGCCAAAAAGCAACTCCAACAAGCCAAAACCGAAAGCGATAAAGAATACCTCCAAAGAAAATGCACCGCACTCGACAGGCAGATTGATGAGCTTGTTTACCAGCTTTACGGTTTAACAGGAGAAGAAATAAGGATTGTGGAGGGAGAATAACAAATTCATAAACCGTTAAAACGGTTAAGAAATTCTATCTTGTTTTATTTTTCCCACGGTTGAAACCGTGGGCTACAAATCAAATGGAGAAGCAGCCCATAGCTTCAGCTATGGGATTATAAAATAAACCTAATTAACATATAACCGTTTCAATGGTTTAAATTTCTATGTCATCCCTCTGGGATTATTGAATTTCAAAATCCCGTTAGGGATGATATAATTATAGCAAAAAGACAGCAGATAAAATTAAAATCCCGAAGGGATGACATATTGTTTTGTTTTGAAAAAAGTGTGCTTAACAAAAGGAGAAATAAAAATTGTAGGAGAGAATGTAAAATAAACCTCACTCTGGTACACTCTCCTTGATAAATGTTTTGCAGTAAAAAAAGGTCGTGCGAAAAGTAATTCTTTCCCACGTGTAGTATCGTTACTACAATTCACTGAAGTAAATTCGTGTAATGGCTCTTTTAATTTTTATTAAGGGAGGTATAATAATTGAGCTACATCAAAGGCATAGATGTACAAGGATTCGATAATTGACTTTAAATGAGATAAATGGGATTAAGAATGATTGATTACGCTGATAATGTCTTTGATTACGACTTGAAAGATCTGGAACGTAAAGTTTTAAATCTGGCTTATAATGATGAAGCTTCATATCTCATATTAACTCCGCCCCAAAAAATACTAAGCGATTTACATCTTTTGTTTTTGATACGGAAAGACAGAGAAAATCGTAATA
>CAYNUV010000611.1:0-2073 GCA_964400245.1 uncultured Ignavibacteriaceae bacterium | reverse complement strand
TTGTGCTGATAATGATAACATTATCCAGGATGAAGCAGGAGAATATGATGACTGGCTGGAAATTTATAATCCAACTTCGGAGAGTATTGCATTAAGCGGAATGTATTTAACTGATAGAGTTGATAGTTTGATTAAATGGCAATTCCCTGATGGTATAAACATTGGAGCGGGTGAGTTTCTTTTAGTTTGGTGCGACGAAGATCAGGAACAGGGAAATCTTCATACGAATTTTGCATTAGGTGTAGGAGGAGAATTTATTGCTTTAACATCTTCCGATGGAGTTACAGTGAGAGATTCAATTTCTTTCGGATCACAATCGACTGATAATTCGTATGGTCGTTATCCTGATGCATCTTTGAATTGGCAGTTTTTTAATCAACCTACTCCTGGAAGTTCTAATGTAATAACAAGTGTTGAAGAATCTCCTGTTCCTTTGAGTTTTGATTTAACAGCATATCCAAATCCATTTAATCCCAATACAAAAATAAAATATTCAATTCCTGTCGTAGAGACACATCGCGATGCGTCTCTACGATGGGTCGTATTAAAAGTTTATGATGTTCTTGGAAATGAAATTGCAACTCTTGTCAATGAAGAAAAACCTGCAGGAGTTTATGAGGTTGAATTTGACGGCAGTGGCTTAACAAGCGGAGTTTATTTTTACAGGCTCGAATCGGGAAGTTTCGTATCAACAAAAAAACTGTTGTTGTTAAAGTAACTAAAGTAGATTTTACTTCCGGTAATTCTTTTTTGTAAGAAGTAGTTTTGAAAAAATAAGAAGATTAGTTGTTCCATTTTTAAGATAACCGATGGTATTGAATTTGAAGTTTTAATAATCATTAAAGCTTGAATTCAAAAAACATAATGTGAGACACCAATGAATCTCAAATTGAAATTTTATTTTTTAACCCTCTCTTTATTTTCCAGCTTCGCTTTCTCTCAAACAACTTACTATGTTTCTCAAAATGGTGATGAGTCTAACGATGGACTCAGCATACAAGAAGCATTTGCTTCTCTTCAACAGGCAGCGGATATTGTTGCCCCCGGCGATTCAGTTCTTGTTCTTGAAGGAACCTATACCGGCTTTGATCTTCGTACAAGCGGAACTGCATCATTACCGGTTGTATTTAAAGCCATAGAAGAGAATGTAATAATTAATCTTCCTAATCCTGTTACTGATGACGGAATTAATATTGAGAATGCAGATTGGATTGTAGTAGATGGTTTTAATGTTTTTAATCAGCCCCGTGCGGGAATAAGAATTGTGAATTCTGATTTTGTAATTATCCGGAATAACTACTGCACAGAAAATTACAAATGGGGAATTTTCACAGGGTTTGCAGATAATATTCTCATTGAAAATAATATTTGCTCATTTAGTGAAGATGAACATGGAATTTATGTCTCAAACAGCGGAGATAATCCTGTTGTAAGAAATAATACCTGCTTTGAAAATAACGGCTGCGGTATTCATATGAATGCTGATGCAAGTATGGGAGATGATGGCATAATTACAAATGCAGCCATTTATGGAAATATTCTTCACGATAATGGAAACGGCGGAGGATCGGCAATTAACATGGATGGAGTTCAGCAATCTGTAATTTATAATAATCTTATATACAATAACCATTCAACAGGCATCGCACTTTATCAGATTGATGGAGCTGAAGGTTCCAGGAATAATAAAGTTTTTAACAATACAATAGTAAATCCGGAAATCACCCGATGGAATATTCTCGTTACAACCGGATCAACCGGTAATACTCTTTACAACAATATTTTAATTAATCATCACGGTTTTCGCGGAAGTATTTCAATTGATGAATCTTCTGAACAAGGATTTGTTAGCGATTATAATATTTTAGTTGACAGACTAAGTGATGATGACGGTGAATCAAATATGAGTTTAAATGAATGGCAGTCTTTAGGATATGATCTTCATTCCCAGGTTGCTTTACCTGAAAATCAAATCTTTGTTGATGATACACAAGGAGACTTTCATCTTTTAGAAAATTCCCAGGCGCCCAATACCGGTACCAACCTTGTTTCAGGTATTGTTTCAACAGATAT
>CAYNUV010000610.1:0-2075 GCA_964400245.1 uncultured Ignavibacteriaceae bacterium | reverse complement strand
AGCTTCTTCCCTGCTAAGCGAGTTTAATTTGTCTTCAATAATTTTATCTAAGTTATCCATTAATGAAAGATAAATAAATTTTAGTTTGTGCGGAATTCAAAAATAATTTTCAAACCTGAAACCCGGGTATGGCGGGTAATTCAATCCAAATCTTTTCCCTGATTCAAAAAGAGTTTTTCCTCTTAAGGCAATCATTGCGGCATTATCTCCGCAATACTGAAGATCAGGAATAACAAGTTTCTTATCATATTTCTGCGAGAGATCTTTAAAAGCTTCGCGAAGTTTTTTATTTGCTGCAACTCCACCTACGAGTGAAATTGATTTTATATTATGATTCTCAATCGCTTTTTTTGTTTTCTGAATTAAAGCCTTAATAGCTGCTTTCTGGAATGAAGCCGAAATATCGCACAAATCCTGTTGAGTCATATTTGATTCAGAAAAGTTTTTCTGAATATACCTTAACACAGAAGTTTTCAATCCACTGAAAGAAAAATCATAACCTTTTGTTTCTGCAACGGGGAAATTAATTTTATTTTCATCTCCTTGTTCAGCATTCTTTTGTATTTGCGGTCCTCCGGGATATTGAAAACCAAGCATCTTGGAAACTTTGTCAAAAGCTTCTCCCCCTGCATCATCTATTGTTGTTCCCAAAAGTTTCATTTCAGTAAAGCTGTTTACTAAAACAAGAAGTGTATGTCCGCCGGAAACAACAAGAGTTAAGTATGGGAATTCAGGTTTATCATTCATTAAGAAACCGGAATAAATATGCCCTTCAATATGATCAACAGGAATAAAAGGTTTATTAAGAGAATATGATAATCCTTTTGCAAAAGTTAATCCGACAAGTAATGCCCCGATTAAACCAGGACCAGCAGTTGAACAGATTATATCAATATCTTTTAATTCAAGATTGGATTTTTTAAGTGCATCTTTAATTAAAGGAATAATTATTTGCAGATGTGCCCTGCTGGAAAGTTCAGGGACAACTCCACCATATTTTGCATGGAAATCCTGTGAAGAAATTAAATTTGATGTTAACTTATTTTTTGAAATTACCGCAACAGAAGTTTCATCACAGGAACTTTCAATACCAAGAATGTTCATTGTATTTGATCATTAGTTAAACCATACATCTCATTCAATCATTCATTCAACTATAAATCTATGAGTGAATGGATGAATGCAGATTGGATGATAAAAATTTATTTTATCCTAAATAAATTCTTAAATATATGCCCAGCAATCTGTGGATTTTCCTGCAGTCTTCTTATAGAATATTTGTACCACTCTTTTCCAAATGGTACATATATCCTTATCTTAAAACCATCCGCATTTATCTTATCCCTTAAATCTTCACTTACTCCAAGAAGCATCTGAAATTCAAATTTATTTTTAGAAATATTAAGTTCTTTAATCAGTTTGTATGATTCATTAATTAAATATTCATCATGAGTAGCAATACCAACATAACAACCTTTACTAAGCATCTCTTTAAGAATTTCAACATAATTATCTCTTACCATCTGCTTGTCTTTGTAAGCAATCTCAGCAGGCTCAATATAAATTCCTTTGCATAGCCTGTAATCAGTATCAAGTTTGTTCAGTTCAACTACATCATTAAAACTTCTTTTAAGATAGGATTGTATTACGATACCTACATTATCATACTTTTCTCTTAATCTTCTGTAAAGACGAAAAGTAGAATCTGTATGTTGAGAGTCTTCCATGTCAATTCTGATGAAGTTATTTATTTCCTTTGACTTCTCAACAAGTTCCGAAACAAGCCGAAAAGCAAAATTTTCATCGAGCCCCAATCCCAATTGTGTGGGCTTGATTGAAAGATTGGACATAAGATTTTTTTTCTTAATTGCTTCAAGTACTTCTAGGCACTTTTTCTTATCCTCTATTGCTTCATCTTTATTCTGTATAGCTTCACCAAGAACATCAATCGTTGCATAAATTCCTTTTGTATTTAAAGATTTGACAAGATTAACTGCATCATCAAGTTTTTCTCCCGCGATGTATCTTTTGGAAAATTGCCATACTATTGAATTAGGCATTAATTTTATAATAGA
>CAYNUV010000609.1:0-2075 GCA_964400245.1 uncultured Ignavibacteriaceae bacterium | reverse complement strand
ACAGAAATGATTTAGCAAAAATATAGAAAACTTTCAAGAATGTTCTACAGAATTTCCTTAGAGAAAAGATTTTTCTTGCTATAAAAATAATTTTATCTTAATTTACAATGGATGTTGAATCAGGGGATACGATTTCATATCATAGACTACGATGACAGTGGGTGGGTGTCAAATGAATAATAATTTTTTTTTAGGAGTTAGATTATAATCAATTTAAAGATATGGAGGTTATATGTCTAAGGAAGAAAATCTAAAAACAGAACTAGAAAAACAGATCTCCAGATTTGACGTGGAATCCAAGAAGCATAAAAAACTCTATCGCTTATTAAGATATAACTGTTCTTGGATTGACTGGTTTAGCAACAATCCTTGCAAGTGCAGCATTAAATTTCAATGGAATTCAAGATTGGTTAAATATGGTCATTGTAATTGTCACTGCTTCTGCAGGAGTAACGAAACATCCTATATGCGTTGAAAGATCTCCAGCGAGAAATTGACTATCAAGCAGCAATGAATGGAACTGTACAGAATGCAGATATATATTTTAATCGATTCCAACAAATTCTTGGATCGTCCCAAGAGAATTGGACAAAACAAGTAAAACCTGTAAGTCAAAACACCACAACATAATGAAATTTACACACGCCGGTGGAGTCGTATTTAAACGGGAAGGAGATAAAACTTACTATCTTATTATTTCATCTTCCGATGGTGAAAACTGGGTGTTGCCAAAAGGCCACATTGAGTTTGGTGAGACTCTGCAAGAGACGGCCTTACGTGAATTGCTAGAAGAAGTTGGTATTGTAGGTGAAATAGTTGCTGAGTTATCAACTCAATCTTTTAAAAGAATTGATGAGTTAATTAATGTACAGTATTTTCTTATTAAGAAACTTAAAGACGGTAAGGCAATAGAAATTCGTTCAGTTCAATGGTTAGAGGAAAAAACAGCGCTTAAACTTCTATCTTTCGAAGATAATCGTAAAGTTCTTAGTAAAGGAGCGAGGGTTTTAGAATCTTTGAAAAAAAAATAAATTAGTTTTGGTTCTTAATAAATTTTTATTTTGGGATACGATTTCATATCAAAGACTACGATGGCATTGGTGGGTGTCGATAATAAATTAACATTTTTCAGAGTATTCAATTGGCTGTTGTGTTTTAACATAACACGCCGTTAGGATGAGTGTTTATGAAAAATTATTCAAATATTTATAGAATGCTTATTACCTCTTCATTTTTATTTATAATTCTCATTGGATGCAATCCCACATCAACTGCTAACATTTTATTTAAAGGCGATGGAGAAACATTTGATAAGTTAAATGACAATGCTATGCTTTTCGGAAGAATAAGCGATAAAGAAACTAATGAACCTCTTTTGGGGGCATATGTTTCTCTAGTCGATTCTGAATATGGAACGGCTTGTGATTTTTATGGGAATTATATGATGAAAGATATACTTCCAGGTATATATAATATTGAGGTAGGATTTGTTGGCTACAAAAAATTAGTTTTATCTGATATAAAATTAGAGATTAATAGAAAATATTTAATTGATTTTAAGTTGCAACAAGAAGAGATTGATATTTGGTATTAACCAGCAAATCAATTCTCCAACTTTTCTTATAATAAAAAAAAGACTTTAAAGTAAATCTTCCCAGTTTTCAAAATGGGACCCACCAAAAAACGGGAGTCCTCGTTCCCCGCGATCAAAACCTGGATCGGGGTGTACCCTAATGTTTTTTGAAAAAGCAATTTCATATATAAAATTTTTTTTGGGTTTTTTTTTCTGCCTACGAGGCCCGACTGGCAATCGTTTACGGATGGATTTTTGGTTTGGAATTTTTTTTTGTAAAATTTATTTTGCCATTAAGGGCCCGAATAAATATTCAGGCCTCATTTCCATTTCTTTTTTGTAAGAACAATCAATAAGATCTTAAGTAAAATCTCACCTGCCATGAAAACTATCTTTTTTAATTTTTCTTTTTGTCCGGAGGTTATGTCCGTCATTTTTTCAAGGTCGGAAAAATCCACCACTTCATAGATTAAATCAATGTTTTCACTGTCGTGAATAATTC
>CAYNUV010000608.1:0-2082 GCA_964400245.1 uncultured Ignavibacteriaceae bacterium | reverse complement strand
TCATCTAATTTTTCATCAAGATCACCTTCAAATACTTCAAAACCTGCAGCAACCCATTTCATTATTTCTTCTGATATCTCTACAGTTTGCTTTTCATTAATTTCATTTATTGCTACTAATAAATCATCTTTAATATTAGTGTTACAAGGTAAATTGATCATATACTGATAATGTATATCAAGTTTATCAATGATTTCATCCTGTTTAGCCAATACTTGATCAAGCTTCTTACTTATTTCTCTTACCTCATCTTGTGTAGGAACACCTTCGAGTAGTATTGAGATTTCATAATTCTCTTTTTTCGGTTTAAATATTTTGTAAAACCTTTCTCCATCTTTTTCTCGTTCCAATAATTCTTCGTAATCTGCATAAACATCAACACCAGGTAAAGGAATAAGCATTTGGGGTTTGTCGCTCAGTTTTTGATTAATAGAATCAATCAGGTGCCGGATGACAGCCATAAATTCTCTTTTCTTCTTATGTTCTCCTGTTACAATAATTGAAATCCTGTTTTGGTAAATGGTAATAATAGCTTTGCTACCATTATTTTCAAGTACACAACCCGTCCGCCACATTTTCAAAAGAATACGATGTGTTTCTACCATTATATGAGGCATGGTAGATTTAGGTAAATACTCGTATTCATAAACAAAGCGAATACTATCTTCAGCTTTTCTTATTGGCTCTGTTATTTCAGTGGGTTCATTAGTGTCAAGTAAATCGGGAATAATAAAATGACTATTATCAGGCGAACAAAAACATAGTTTAAACTGGTTTAGAATATCTATTAAAAAGCGCCTTTGATTATAAGTGTATTGCAGTTTCTTGAAACTGGCGGGATGGTATATCTCTTTTTTATCCTCCTCTTCATTTACTATAAATTCAAGTTTATCCATGCCAACCACGCCTTTACTATTACCTGCATAGGAAGATGTTAAAATCTGATATACTCCATAAGTAATCCAATAAGGGTCAAGCACAAAATACTCAGATAGACTTATATCCTCAAAGTGTAATAAAAGTCCAAGATCATTCAAAAAAGTTATGGCATTTTTTTGCTCTCTTTTCTCTTTTAATTTAAATTCATCACATACTTCTAAAAATCTAGCCTCATCCAAAAAATAATTTGCTTTTGTTTCTTCTCGCAGTTTCTCTTTTACGTTAATCCATCTTTCGTCAATGACTGTATTAAAAAATTCTGCTTGCGGAATAAGCTCTTCTAATTTTTCTTTTATGAATTCAATATTTTCTCTGGTTTTGCAGGAAGCTTTTATAAAATATTTTATCTGCGGGAATTCTTTTTGTAATTCATACCCATTTTCAAAGCCGAAGCCTGGATTTACATCAATCTGATTTGTTATTATAATTATTGAAGAATTTCCGCTCGTAACTTTTATACGCTTTACCCATTGCCTTATCTGAGAAGCTACATTAGCATCTTTACGTGCATCAAGCACCAATATATATACAGAACGACTCGTTAAAAAAAATTGGTGGGTAGCATTCATTATTTCCTGTCCGCCAAAATCCCAAAAATGACCAGTTAATTTATGCAGTGATGTTTGTTTTTTAAATGTATCACAATCTCCAAACTGTATATCTTCAATATTAACACCATCGGTCTGCACTTCATTTTCATCAAATGTATCATCTTTAAGCCTGCGTAATAGTGATGTTTTGCCTGCTTTAGGATCACCAATTAAAATTATTTTTATTTCATTAAGTTTTTTCTTTGCCGCCTCAAACCAATCCAGAATTGATTTACGCCCCTGATTTATAATCTCCATCGGAGGTGACTCTATAGGATTACCATAGAGCCTTAGCCCCTCGTAACTAAATTCTTCTATATTTACTTCAATATTTAGATGAAAAATAGACTCTGGTATTTCTCTAATTTTATTTGAGCGAAGGTCTAAAGATTGTAAGCCGGTTAGTTTTTCTAAAAAACTAATATCTGAAATTTGATTTGAGCTAAGGGCTAAAGATTGTAATCCGGTTAGCTTTTCTAAAAAACTAATATCTGAAATTTGATTTGAGCTAAGGTCTAAAGATTGTAATCCGGTTAGCTTTTCTAAAAAACTA
>CAYNUV010000607.1:0-2082 GCA_964400245.1 uncultured Ignavibacteriaceae bacterium | reverse complement strand
AAAGCAGGCAAAGTGAGTTTAGGATAACTTCAAAAAATAATTTATTTTTTGGCGAGACAAGATTTAATGGGTTGAAAAAATTATGTGTTTATTCAGCGGGAGAGAATATCGTCAGCAGACTTGAATTTATTCAGAAGGGAAAAAATGTTGTCCAAACAAGACTGGCAAGTGCTTTTCATGTAAAAAACTTTTTTATTAAGAATATGACATCAAAAAATTATCACATTGTTTATACCGATATGGAAAACAGCTGTATAACAATCAGGAAATTAAAAGGATGAAAAAACTTTTACTCTTCATTTTGCTTCTTTTTATCATTCCGGTTTATGCCCAGGAATTAAATGAGCAGCAGCTCGATTCTCTGTACGAAAGATTTTTAAGAATGAAGGAAGTCTCTGCGACTGAATATCCCGATCATCCTGAAGTTCATTATGAAAATGAAAAATGCGGATTTGGAATTGTTAACCAGGTTAAATTAAATCTCGAAAGATATTCACCCGAAAAACAACAGGTATTAAAAAGTTTATTTAATCGCCCCGTAACCCAAACAAGTATAACGAGCCCTGCAGGTTTTTTCAGAATTCACTACAATGCAACAGGAACCGAAGTTCCACGTTTTAATCTTTTGCAAACAACTGAACAGAATGTTGAGCAGGTTGGAATTGCCCTGGATTCTTCATTCAACTTTGAAATTAATTTTCTTGGTTATCTTGCCCCGCCTTCTGATACTGCAGGAGGAGACAATAAATATGATGTTTATATAGTCAATCTTGGTTCAAGTCTATATGGATATACTGAGTTTGAAGATTTTCTTGGAAACGGTAAATACAATTCTTTTATTGTAATTGATAATGATTACTCCGGGTTTTATTCAGCCGGGTTTGATGGAATGCGTGTTACTGTTGCACATGAATTTCATCATTCTATACAGGTTGGTAAATACACCGCAGAAAGAATTAATAACGATACATACTTCTATGAATTAACTTCAACTTCTATGGAAGAATTTGTTTACGACGATATAAATGATTACTACGCTTACATGCCGGATTATTTTAACAACACCGAAAGATCTTTTTCTCAAAATAATGGTTACAATCTGGCAATATGGAATATTTTTTTAAAAGATAAATTCGATATTCATATAATTAAAAAACAATGGGAACTTCTTCGTGATTTTAGCGAAATGCGGGCATTGAATGCAATAAATGCAAGCATTATTGAATACAATTCTAACTTCAGAGATATTTTTCATGAGTTTGGTGTGTGGACTTTTTTTACAAACCGAAGAGCCAAACAAGGTGAATATTTTGAAGAAGCTGCAAATTATCCTTTGGCTCAAACGATTATACCTGCAATATCTTTTCAACCACCGGATGAAAAAGTAACAGTAAATTCAAAACCTGCAGCAAATTCTTTTGTCTCTTTTATTAATGCTAACACTACTCCTGATGATACTCTGACTCTTCTTCTCACAAATGCTGATTATAATACCGGAGTATCAAGCCCTTCTTCGGATTTTTCTGCCGAATATACTTTATTTGATTTTTCAGCACCCGGAAGTCGGAGATTAAATGAGAATTATATTTATTATGCTTTATTAAATGTTGATCAGCCTTCCTTCTGGAGTAATTCGGAATTTCTCAATAGTGATCTTATTAGTACATATAAATTTACGGCTGAATATGATTACGCTTTCCCTTCACCTTTCATATATGGAAAGAACACTTTTATTTTTATTCCTGTTAGCTCACCGGAATCTGATGAAGCGGATTTAAATATTTACACAACATCAATGGATCTTGTGTATTCCGTAAACCAAACTTTAGTCCGGCACGATAATCAACCCGGTATAAGATGGGATGTGCTTAATAATGATAAACAGAGATTAGCTTCAGGCGTTTACATTTATGCGATTAAATCGGGAGATAAAACTTCAGTTGGCAAACTGGTAATTTTTAATGAGTGATTTTTCCATCATTGCTGAATCTGTAAATAAAACCTTCGGCAGAAGATTAATCTTCAAAGACATCAGCTTTAATTTAAACTCCTCAATAATTTTTGGAATATCAGGTCCAAACG
>CAYNUV010000606.1:0-2083 GCA_964400245.1 uncultured Ignavibacteriaceae bacterium | reverse complement strand
GCAACTCTTGTTAATGAAGAAAAGCCAGCAGGTGTTTATGAAGTTGAGTTTATCGGAAAAAATTTAACAAGCGGAATTTATTTTTACAGGTTGGAAGCGGAAGATTTTATCTCTACTAAGAAAATGATTTTTCTAAAGTAAATTATTTAATTAGATAAGGAATAAAATAATTAGTCCCTGTCGAAAGGCAGGGATTTTTTAATTTAAGAAAATGTAAATTATGGATAATTGCATTTTAAATATTGAAAGTATTACCACTTACCTTATTAACTCCAGGCAATACACTTAAATATCTAGTAAAAGTTCTTTTTGTAGTTGATGATTTTAAAAAACCGGTGTGTTGTTGCTGTCCAGTTCTATTATTACAAAATGTAATAAACAGATAATGACGAGCTCTTGTTAATGATACATAGAAAAGTCTTCTTTCTTCATCGATAGAACCTCTACCAGGAATATACTCATCTTCAGCTGCAATTATAAAAACTACATCGGAGCTGAGTCCTTTCGCTTGATGCATCGTCATGATTCTTACGCCATCAGCTTTTTCATCTAATGGTTCAGTAGGTCCGAACAAATCAATAACGGTTGAAGTTAATTCAGATAAGGAAACAATTTCATAATTATTAATTAGAGTTAACAAATCGCTTTCAAACTCTTTTGTATCTTTTTCACAATGAGCAAGAATAGTTTTAATAATACTTTCGAAGTTATCATCTGATGTTTTTAACTCTTCAATAATTTTATAAATGGCAGAAACTTTGTCTTTGACTAAATTGTAATTTTTTATATTATTTATTTTTCCACTTACTATATCATCAATAATTTTATAAAATCTTTCCTTATCATTTTTTGCTCTGTTATAAATTTCACTTATTGTTACTGAGCCTATTCCATTAGTTAACAAAAGCAAATTTCTCAATGCTAAATCATTATCTTTATTTTCATACAACTTAATTATTGCCATAAAATATCTACCAATATTTGAATCAAAAATATTATAGAATCCTTTTTTTGTATTTATTTTAACATTTTTTTCTAAAAGTGCTGCTTCAATTACTTTTGAAAATACTTTATTGAAATCTGTCCGCATTAAAATTATTATTTCATTTGCAGTTGTTATTTTTTTCTTTACCAGATTATCAATTATGTCAGCTATCTTTAATGCTTCTTCATTTTGATTTCTAAAATAAAACGAAAAAGTATGGCCTTTTTCCCCCGTAATTGATTCTAATTTTTTAGGAATTCTATTATAATCCTGTCTTATCACATTTAAAGCAAGTATCAATACTTCGGAGTCGCATCTTCGGCATTCAGTAATAAGGAATTGTTCTGAATTGGAAATATCTTTTTTGAAGTTTCTAATTCCCTCTGGATAAGCAAAGCGAAAACCATATATGCTTTGATCATCATCTCCAGCACAAAATAATTTTGCGCCTCTCTCGTTTAGTTTCTGTATTACTCTTAAGTCACATTTATTTAAGTCTTGGTATTCATCAACAATTAAATATTCGATTGGTCCGTCTATATTTAAATCGTCGCTACTTTCTAACATATTTTTAAATTGGTAAACAAGTTCATTCCTAAGCACATAACCAAATATTTCTCTATGTTCTTTCCAAGCTCCTAAAAATTCAGGATTATCAAAATTTTGTTCCCAATCTTTTGTGTCTGCATTTAAAGTTTCCCAATTAGAAGCCATTTTATTTAAAAGTACTCTTATTTCCTTTATCTTAGAGATTTTAAGCATATCTTTTAAATCTTCAAGAATGATATTCCTTTCTTCAAAATCATCTGCGATTATAAAATTATCGGGTAACATTGAAATTCTTTTCGAATTCCTTAAAAGTTGTCTTAAAGCAAAACCGTGCAAAGTAAATATTTTGGGAAATTTTTCGCTCCCGGTTAATTCTTTAGATATTTCTTTTTTCAAATTAGCAGTAGCCGTTCTTGTAAAAGTTAAAATATATATATGTTCAGGGTCTATTCCTTGTTTGTTGTTAAATGGTTTACAAATCCTAAAATGGTATAGGATTTACCAGTTCCAGGTCCAGCCAATAATAATTTATTTACTGTTGGAGAATCG
>CAYNUV010000605.1:0-2088 GCA_964400245.1 uncultured Ignavibacteriaceae bacterium | reverse complement strand
CTTCTGTAGAAGATATTAAAGATGCTTACATGCAATCCTGGAAACTTGGAATAAAAGCTAATGCACTTTACAGGGATGGGTCAAAACTATCTCAGCCGTTAAATTCTATCAGTGAAGAAGAGCTAGAAACTCTGCTTGAAGACAAAGAAAAGAATGATTTGGTAAAGGTAGCAGAAAGAATTATTCATAGGTACATAGCAAAGAGACGAAGATTACCGGATAGAAGAACCGGTTACACTCAGAAAGCTAAGATTAACGGGCAATCTGTTTATATAAGAACAGGAGAATATGATAATGGACAGATTGGTGAAATATTTATAGATATGCACCGTGAAGGTGCTGCATTCAGAAGCTTGCTTAACTGTTTTGCAATTTCTATCTCACTTGGTTTGCAGCACGGCGTTCCTCTTGAAGAATTTATTGATGCTTTTGTCTTTACACGCTTTGAGCCAAGTGGTATAGTTACAGGAAATGAAAGAATAAAAATGGCTACATCTGTAATTGATTATATCTTCAGGGAGCTTGCGGTAACGTATCTCAGCAGACATGATCTTGCTCATGTAGAACCGGGAGAAATCACTTCCAAAGCTTCACCGGGAATTGTTAAAAAACTGATTGAGCCGGAGGAATTTGAAAGTGAAGAAATTATAAGCGAAAGAGTTATTGTCCTTGATAAGGATAAAGAGAAGACAACTTCTTACAACCAAAATTTATCCGCATCTTATTTTAAAGATGAAGGGAATACTCCTTCCAGGATAAGACAAGCAATTGAGAAAGGCTACACTGGAGATATCTGTTTGGAATGCCAGAGCTTAACTATGGTAAGAAACGGCACCTGCCTGAAGTGTATGACTTGCGGATCGACTTCAGGATGTAGTTAGGATAATTACTTTTTATTTAAAATTAATAAAAAGAACTATAGAGAAAGACAGACAATAATAAATGTCTGAAAAGCAAAAGTCCGTACCAGAGTTTGTCATAAGTCATACATCATTCCTTTATGCTTCAATAGTAGGTACTTTCCTCTCTATTCTTCTGCCGCTGTTCATTGCTGTACTAAGCCGCGATCTAACTAGTATTGTTCTTTTCTTTGTTGTAGTTACTTTATCTATTATTACTATTTTATTTTTACGCAATTACTACCTTCCAAAACCGCGACCAATTTATAGAGATTATTTCAAACCATTTGAATCTCCCAATTATGAATCAGCTTGGGATCGCGAAGAGAGTGACAAATTAACTGAAGCAATTAAGTCTACTAAAGGAAAACCTATTATATTAGTTGGGGATAGTGGTGTTGGTAAATCTGTACTTATAAATACAATTGTTGCAAATAAACTTAAGAATGAAAATTGGAAAGTTCCCGAATCAATAGGTAAATACTATGGTTTTGAAGATGATTTGACAAAAATATTATATGATCTTTTCCCGAATTGGCAATTAAATCAAGATGGAAGCCTCGATATAACTAATTCCATTCATCCACATCTTCTTATAGTCTTTGATCAGTTCGAACAATTTTTATCAACAGACATCAAGGATTTGTCTAAAAATGAAAAATCAAAAAACTGGATTTTGAACTTTACCAGATGCTTACTAAAAGATGATAGAAATAGAATAATTATAGTTGTACGAAAAGAACTTTATTATGACCTGAATTTTTTAGGGGATTTCATTTTACCACCTTCTAAGAGCATACATTTGTCAGGTTTATCACCAAATAATATTTCTAAATTACGTACTAACTTGCGAGATGCAATTAACCACGAAATTGTAGATTATGTAGTAAATATGCTTTCCGTTAACAACATAATTCTTCCTGTCGAAGCACAAATTGTTGGTTGTAGCCTTGAAAATAAAGCAAAATTTGTTGATATAACACTTGATCGTTTAAAAGAAATGGGTGATAAAGATGACCTTATTCGAGAATTCCTTAAAACAACCATTGAATCTTTCCCACGACTGAAAGAGATATCTCTTCTTATTTTATTCGCTCTAAGTATAGAAACAACTTACCGTAAAATTTTAACAATTTCAGAGATAACTAATATTGTTCACAAACAAGAAAAAGAAATTAAACAATGTCTT
>CAYNUV010000604.1:0-2090 GCA_964400245.1 uncultured Ignavibacteriaceae bacterium | reverse complement strand
CAAGTAAAATTTAATCCAGAAGTTGTGAATTTTGAAAAACTTCTTGACGTATTTTTCGCCACTCATGACCCGACAACTCTTAATCAACAAGGGAATGATGTGGGGCCACAATACAGATCTGCAGTTTTTTATCATGATGAAGAACAGAAAAAAATAGCAGAAACAAAAATAAAAGAGCTTGATAAATCAGGTAGATATGAAGATAAAATAGTCACTCAAGTAGTTCCGTTTACAAACTTTTATGAAGCAGAGGATTACCATAAAAACTTTTATGAAAGTGGCAACAGGCCAGATTATTGCAGATACATCATCGACCCCAAAATCCAAAAATTAATGAATAGTTTTAAAGAAGATGTGAAGGATGAGTATAAAAAAGATATCTAAGAAAGCCCCATTTTTTGTTTAACTTCCTGTATTGTTTCTCCTGCGATTTTTCTTAATTTTTCTGTATGAACTTCTAGTATTTCATCAACCAATTTTGGATTTTCTTCAAATTCGCGTCTTTTTTCCTGAATCGGTTTTATCTCTTTGTAAATTGCATCCGCTATGACTTCTTTCATGTCACTATAACGTATATTTTTGTCCTGATAATCAAGAATAAATTTATTGAACACTTCTTCATTTACAAACAACTTTAACAGGCTAAATAGATTTGCAACTCCACCCTCTTCTGGTATATCCCCACCTTTTTTCCCATCATCTGTTGGGGCTTTGGCAATGTGCGCTTTTATAGCATCAAGATCATCAGAGAGAAGAATATAACTCCCTTCAACTGACTTACTCATTTTTCCACTTCCTGTTAGAGACGGGACATATTGTCCCACTGTTGAAAATCGTTTTGGCTCACCAAAAGTGTTGCCAAACATACTGTTAAACTTGCGGGCAATTTCACGGGTGACTTCGATATGCGGCTCCTGATCTATCCCAACTGGAATGAGTTCTGCTTTGTACAAAAGAATGTCTGCTGCCATTTCAATAGGGTAATACAATAACCCCATATTTACATACTTTGGGTGTTGAGCTTTCTTGTCTTTATACGTTGGCAGATCTTCAAGACGACTTACCGGATAAATAGTTGATAAATAATATGCCAACTCCATATGTTCTGGGATATATGATTGAACTTCAATAAGACATTTCTTCGGATCGAGTCCTGCTGCAAGATAATCAATAACTATATCTCTTACTGATTGTTTAAGAGTTTTGGGATCATAAGGAGTCGTGATCGCAGCAAGATCCACAACTGCAAAAACGCAGTCGTATTTGTCCTGAAGTTCAAGCATGCCCTTAACAGCACCCATATAATTACCAAGGTGAAGCCTGCCAGTTGCCCTTATTCCTGAATAAACTTTCTGTTTCATATTTTTAATTTTAACATATCTATCATCCCAAACCTATTCCGGGAAATTCCCTTGTTTCTAGTCTAAACCTGGGATTTTTGAAACTATCCGCTCCTTTTTCAGGATCATAACCAGGATTTGGACGCTCTATGCTAAGCCCTCTCTTGACCCCATTAAGCCGATAATTGATTACCGCATCCGGAAATTTACTCTTTATCCCAAGATAAGTCGTCACAAATTTCGGACTTAATTCCGGATCTATATATGACAGAATATCCGAACCCATACGCAGGTATTTCTGTCCATATGAAAACCCCGTTGGAATCTCTTCATCAGTAATATCGTCTATTACGGTAATTCCACCTGCTTGAAGAATTCCACCGAGAACATAAAATAAACGGTCCTCCATAGATTTTTTTGTCTGACTGCTCAGGCTTAGATAATAACCCGCATATTGAGAATTCATAATAATCTCCAATGCTGTTCTTGATTTTGCCTCATCTATTGGTATTCTTTCATGTTCTTTCATAATATTTCACCCCCTTTTAGGAAATCTTTTATAATGTCTACCTTCTTTACCTGGATACTTGTAAGAAACTCCAGCTAAACCAACTTCTTGAAGATGCAATTGAGCTTCAATTCTACTGTTCCGCCTTTCTTCTTTTCTTCTTCTCGCTTCTTTTTTTATTTCTTCACGAGCCCTTTCTATCTCAGATATATATAAATTTTGTTTATATTCTTTCATAATTT
>CAYNUV010000603.1:0-2096 GCA_964400245.1 uncultured Ignavibacteriaceae bacterium | reverse complement strand
TAAAAGCAGCGCTGTAAGTACCAACATCTGAAGTAGTGGAAACTACACCCAAATAAAGAGCAGGAAATATAATAGCAGCTTGTGATAGAAGTGAAGCTAATCCTAACGGAGCTGATTCTTTTAATAAAGGAATTATTTTTTTTACTCTTTCAAATCGGATTTTAACTTTATATCCAAGTTTTTTATAGAAGTACCAAATAAAAATGGAATTAACTATTCCGCTTATTATCAAGGCTATACCTGTATTAACAGTATCTTCGCTTGTTCTGACTAAAACAATTACAGCAATTAAATAGAATAGAGCGCCGGTAATTCTTCCAGCAGATGTGATTGCCATTTTCTGAAGTCCCGAAAAAAACCAATCTAATAAGAAGACAGCGGGAAATGCGCAAATAATATATACAAGTACAATTATCCTGATTTCATTTGAAGTTATAAAAAAATTTGAAATTATAAATGCTATTAAAAAAACTATTATTGTAAGAAGGAGCCTGAGAAAAATTACATCGCCGGCGAAAAGTGAAAGATCATTATGGTCGGAGGCTGCTTTTTTTGTACCGATTAAAGTCAAACCGCTGCTGCTTAATATCTGAACATATACTAAAACTGCAAGTCCAATGCTTATTGCACCAAACCCCGATTTACCCAAAACTCTTGCAAGATACGTTGTTGCTAAAAATCCAAGAAATTTAGAACCAAGGTCAACCGAAAAGAGAGAAATGATATTTTTAAAATTGCCGGTGAGTTTCATAAAGTGGTTATAATCTGTTCAAGGCTTTCTTTCTTCCCATCGAAAATTATCAGACCAGAATATTCTATATCTTTAATGCACCCAAGCTGAGGAGCTATTACTTTCTTTTGGTAGCTCATTGCTAATTCAATCCCTCCTGATGTCAGAATATCTTTATAATTAAAAATAGTGTAATCGGCAGAATTTAAGAAATATGGAACATCTTCATCCGGGATTAAACTTCCTTCCAGGAAAATTCTATTATTATCTGAAAGAGTTTTTAATTCATTAAAGTATTTATGATTTCCTCTTTTCACAAAGCCGGCAATAATTAATTTATTTTTTTCGTTAATTGATTTGAATATTTCAATTACTTCTTTGATACCTTTGTATTCTGCTATTGCACCGAACATTAAAAATATTTTATCATCACTATTTAATTGATTATTGAAATATTTTTTATTGAGATTTTCAATTGCTTTATCCTTTCCAAAAATATCTGCAGGAAAATCGGGATGTTTAATCCCAAAAAATTTATTTCTTTCAACTTTAAGGATTGGAGCTACAATCTCAATTGCTGATTTACAGTTAACGTGCAGTTTATCAGCTAGTCCGGCAAGAAATTTCCTGATCTTCTTATTGAGATAAATGTATTTGTTATGATGAGGATACCTATTGTGAACTGTCCAGATAATCTTTCCGCCAAAAATTTTATAAAGAATAAACCAAAATAATTTCCAGGTTATTCCTAAAAAAGATTTCAGGTTTTCAAACTCAAACCAGTGATAATGCAGAATACTTTTTTCAAATTTCAACCTGCTTAAAATTATTTTCGGAAGCGAGCTTGCATTAAAGCTTACAACTTGAATTGGAGAAGAAGAGTTAAGAAATTCTTTGTAAAGCTGGTAAAGATAACTTGTATCTTTATTTATTTGGGGAATTTGAGGAATGACAAAAATCTTAGTAACGCCCGGAAATAATTGCTGATATTCATTTAGTAATGATGATTCAATCATTTATTTGTTAAGTGCAATCAGAAAACCAGGTATAATATATTAAAATTTAAAACCCAATGAGAAAAGATTTGCACTCTCTATGCCAAGCGAGAATGGAACAAAAGCATAATCAAAATTCAAATTTCCCCAGACCAACCCGATTCCTCCTGTGAATCCACGCGATTCATATCCTGTCTGATATCCTGCACGAAGAGCAATTGTTTCATTATAAACTGCTTCTCCGCCAACATTGAAATGAATATCATCTTCCAAAGTATATTTCTGAAATTCACCTGCAGCAATAAATCCAAAATCTGAATCGGAAAAATTAAATGTATAAGCAGAACCAATTCTAAGCTCGGCAGGGAGTT
>CAYNUV010000602.1:0-2098 GCA_964400245.1 uncultured Ignavibacteriaceae bacterium | reverse complement strand
CATTCCGGCAGTTACAAATACCATATCGGAAGCAGATAAAACTTCCGCAATCTTTTCCCTGTCTTCCTCAACAGATTTTCTTCCTACATTAGGATCAGCTCCTGCACCAAGCCCACGTGTAATATTACTTCCACATTGAATTTTATGAGAAGCACTACTACTGTTAAGAACCTGTGCATCTGTATTTATTGCAATGTACTCTACTCCTGTTAACCCACGCGATATCATGCTTTCTATTGCATTGCAACCTCCTCCTCCAATTCCAACAACTTTAAGTATTGCCGACATCGGTTTTGCCTTATCTAAAGTTGCAAATCGTAACATGTGTTCCTCCTTCTTTTTTTATAATTCGTCAAAAAACTGTTGTACCCTTTTAACTAACTGGGTAATTTTATTTCTGTCTCCTTTTTTCCTGACTTTAATAAGAGACTGATACTCGCTTGATTTACCACCAGGAATTCCCCGTATTAAACCAGCAACTGTTGCAAACTCCGGACTCTCAATTTCATTTGATAAACCTTCGCCTAATTCCTGCGGAACTCCTATCCGTGCCGGTAAACCAAAAACTTCTTCTGCAAGTTCACAACAACCTTTTAATAATGAACCTCCGCCGGTAAGTACTATACCTGATTTAATTTTATTTTTGAACCCGGCACTTCTAATTTCATTATCAACTAAAACAAAAAGCTCTTTCATCCTAAGGCTGATAATCTGTGTTAACAAGCTTATAGGAATTTTTGTATTGCCTCTTGCACCAACACCTTTAATCAAAATATCTTCTTCTCTAATGATTGCGCTTTCGGTTGCATATCCATATTCTTTTTTAAGATATTCAGCTTCTTCAGAAATAACTCCTAATGATTCTCTTATATCATTTGTAACCTGGTTGCCTGCAACTCCAATAACCCGGGAATGCTTAATTGCTTTACGATGATGAATTGCAATATCTGTTGTACCTCCACCAATATCTATCAAAGCAACACCAAGATCTTTTTCACTTTCTTCAAGGACAGAAGAACTTGAAGCAATTGGTTGAAGGATATAATCTTTCACATGCAAACCTGCCCTTTCAACAGACTTTTTTATATTCTGAATAGCCGGAATGGAAGCAAGTACAATATGATTTGTAGCTTCGAGCCTTGAACCTGACATACCAATGGGATTCTCAATTCCGTTTTGGTGATCAATTGAAAACTCTTCGGGAATAATGTGAAGTATTTGTCTGTCAGATGGAATCCTGATTGTTCTTACATCTGCTTCGAGTCTGTCAAGATCACTTTTGGTAATTTCAAGATCCTCATGGTTGATGGTCACATAGTTTCTATGCCTCATTGACGTAATATGTTCACCTGCTACACCAACATTCACGGTATCAACATCAAAGCCTGCTCGGTTGCACGCAATTGAAACAGCTTCTTTAATTGCTTCAGCGGTTTTACCAATATTTGCTACAAGCCCTTTATGCAAACCTTCAGATGGAGCTACACCAAAACCGAGTATCTTAAAATGTCCGTCATCATATTTTTCAGCGATTACAGCGCATACTTTTGTGGTTCCTAAATCAAGACCAGCAATAATATCTTTCTTCATTTCATAATTCCGTTTTCTTCATTTTACCGACATACACCTTTGAATTAAATCTTAAATCAATGTAGTCGCTTTCACTTAAAAAATTATTTTTATCAGGGAAATTTGTTAAGAGAGTTTCCAAGCAAACGGTTTTTGTTGCTTCATTTCCTCTTCCAAAAATCACAGGCACATTCATTCCTGAAAATGTTAAAACCACATCGCCGCCATTTCTTAAATTTATTTCAGCAAGATCTTTCAGCATTTTAGAATCAGTTAATCCAGAGGCATCAATTATTCTGAATGCCTGTATCATATCATCATTTGCAAATTTTTTAAGAGGTTCAAGATTTTTATCACCTTCTAAATTGCTCAGGACAGGCATATCAAACATCTTTGTATTCTGAAAAACCGGCAGAACCTGGTAATTTTCTGTTACAAACAATGGTTCGTTTTCCCTGAAAATCACTCCATAGATTTTTTTCTCTGTAAGAAATACTTTTACTTCTTTTTCGTTTACAAATTTTACATC
>CAYNUV010000601.1:0-2102 GCA_964400245.1 uncultured Ignavibacteriaceae bacterium | reverse complement strand
CAGGATTGATATGAGTGAGTATATGGAAAAATTCTCTCTCTCAAGATTGGTGGGAGCTCCTCCGGGATATGTTGGATACGAAGAAGGCGGACAACTTACGGAAAAGGTTCGCAGAAAACCTTATTCAGTTGTGTTGTTTGATGAAATTGAAAAAGCTCATCCCGATATCTTCAGTATATTGCTGCAGGTTTTGGATGATGGGACTTTAACAGATTCTCTCGGGAGAAAAGTTGATTTCAAGAATACAATAATTATAATGACTTCTAATATCGGAGCCAGGGATATTAAAGACATCGGTTCATTTGGTTTCGGTTCAGATAAAGCTGAAGACAGATATTCAAATCTTAAGAATACAGTTGAAGATGCTATGAAAAAACTTTTCAATCCGGAATTCCTTAACAGGGTTGATGAAACAATTGTATTCAGGAATCTTGATAAAGAAGATATACTTAAAATTATTGATATTGAGTTGAAAGATCTTCTTAAGAATATTAAAGATAATAAGATGCACTTTACTATTGATTTAACAGCAAAGAATTTTCTTGTTGAAAAAGGATTCGATCAGAAATTCGGCGCAAGGCCTTTACGAAGGGCAATCCAGAAATATATTGAAGATCCTATTGCAGAAGAAATATTAAAAGGATTATTCAAAGAAGGATCCAGGATAGCAGCCAAACATTTTCCTCCTTCTGAAGAACTTGTATTTCTTGATGAAGACCTTCAGGTAGAAGTTGCCGGAGAAGAAAATGGCAAGAATGGTTCAACAGAAAGTTGAAGAAATTTATACATAGATTTAACTTCATAATCAAAAACGTCCCGCTTTCCGGGACGTTTTTTTTTGTTTAAATTTGAATAAAGTTATAACTAAAAAGATGGAGATTGATATGGCTTTGCTAAGTTCTCACGAAATAATGGATAAACTGAAAAATGTTGATAACTGGAACTTTGATAACAACCAAATCCTAAGCGATTACCAGTTTAAGGATTTTAAAGAAGCGCTAAGCTTTGTAAATAAAGTTGGCGAAGAAGCCGAAAAGTTGAATCATCACCCGGATATTTTTCTTCATTCCTGGAATAAAGTTAAGATTACAATATCAACCCACAGCGAAGGTGGTGTAACTGAAAAAGATTTTAAGCTGGCTGTAATTATCGATAAGCTTGCAAAATGATTAACAGGTTAAGTTCTCTTCTAGAGCTTCATAAAAAAGATCCATCGGATTCATTTGTAATTTATGGTATCGCCCTGGAATACATTTCTGCAAATGATTATCAGAAAGCAGAAGAGTATTTATCTTTTCTTTTAAAGAATGATCCTAAGTATGTTCCAGCCTATATGCAATATGCTATACTTAAAGAAAAGACAAATGAAATCGAGGAAGCAAAAAGAATTTATCGTGAAGGAATAATTATCGCAAAAGAATTAAATGAACTTAAAGCTGCAAGAGAAATGGAGGAATTTTTAAGTGAGCTTGAGTGAAAATGACATTCTCGGATTATTTGAAAAATCCGGTGCTTTATTAAAAGGACATTTCCTTCTAACTTCAGGAAGACATAGCAATATATATTTCCAATGTGCAAAAGTTTTACAATATCCTGAATACGCAGAAAAAATTTGTGGATTAATTTCAAATCATTTTAAAACTGTCAAAATTGATGCTGTAATTGCACCAGCAATCGGAGGTATTGTTGTTGGGCAGGAAGTAACAAGACAACTAAATAAAAGATCAATCTTTGCAGAGAGAGAAGATAAAACTCTTTCATTAAGAAGAGGTTTCACTTTAGAAAAAGGAGAGAAAGTTTTAGTCTGCGAAGACGTTGTTACAACCGGAGGTTCTGTTTTTGAGGTAATTGAAATTGTAAAAAATCTCGAAGCTGAAGTAGTTGGAGTTGGATATATAGTTGACCGCAGTAATGGCAAAGTAAATTTTGGCTATCCGCAATTCAGCGCGATAAAATTAGATGCTGTTTCTTTTTCAACTGAAGAATGCCCGCTTTGTAAGGAAGGAATTGAACTTGTAAAACCCGGCTCAAGAAAAATTAAAATAAAAAACAGTTACTGTGGAGAGAGGTTGACAAATAATAGCCCAGGAAACCTATGGAGG
>CAYNUV010000600.1:0-2103 GCA_964400245.1 uncultured Ignavibacteriaceae bacterium | reverse complement strand
CTTTACCGGATTCATTAGGGTTTGGACAAGTATTTACAGATCATCTATTTGAGTTGGATTATGATTCTAAAAAAGGATGGCACAATCCCGTGATAAAACCTGTACAGAGTCTTGCCTTGCATCCGGCAGCAATGTTTATTCATTACGGACAAACCGTTTTTGAAGGATTAAAAGCTTTCAGGACAGACGATGGAGACATTGTTTTATTTCGTCCAGATGAACATATAGCCAGGCTGAACAGATCTGCAAAAAGAATGTGCATACCAGAACTTGATGAGCAATTTGTTTTAAATGCACTTAAAGAACTTATAACAGTTGATAAAGATTGGATTCCAACAAGGGAAGGCGAATCTCTCTACATAAGACCTTTCATATACGGCTCGGATAATTTTCTTGGTGTTAAACCTTCTTCAGGATATAAATTAGTTATTCTTCTTTCACCTGTTGGAGCTTATTATCCTGAAGGATTTAAACCTGTAAAAATTCTTGTTCAGGATGACTATGTAAGAGCAATTAGAAAAGGATTAGGCGAATGTAAAACTGCAGCAAATTATGCATCGAGTCTTTTGGTAGCAGAAGAAGCACGTAAAAAAGGTTACACACAGGTATTATGGTTAGATGCTGTTGAATTGAAATATATTGAAGAAGTCGGCACGATGAATATCTTCATCAGGTTTAAGGATGAAGTTGCAACTCCAAAACTTACAGGAGGAATTTTACCGGGAGTTACGAGGAAATCTGTAATAAAATTATTGAGTAGCTGGAATGAAAATATTAAGGAAAGATTAATTTCAATTGATGAAATTGTGGAAGAATATAAAAAAGGAAATGTTCTCGAAATTTTTGGAACAGGTACAGCAGCAATTATTTCTTCAGTAGGATGGTTAAAGTACAAAGATATGGAAATGGTATTTAATAACGGGCAGCCGGGCGAGCTTGCAGTTAAGCTCTTTGATGAAATATCCGGAATCCAGTTTGGAAGGAAAGAAGATACCAACAACTGGCTTAATTATGTAATTAAGCAGGGTGTTGAAGTTTTGTGAAAAAAATCTTTTTCTTTTTTCTCTTTATCCTTGTTGAGATAAATGTTTACTCTTCTCAGCCTCCGAAGAATATAATTATTTTAATTGGAGATGGAATGGGAACAAATTACATTTCATCTTCAGTCCTTTCTCTTAAGAATGATCCCTTCAGAAGATTTAATACGATAGGCTTTTCAGTTACCTGTTCTGCCGATAAGCTTGTTACCGATTCTGCTGCAGGTGCTACTGCAATTGCAACCGGTTATAGAACCAATAACCTCACACTTTCACTTGATCCCAAAACAAACAAACCGTTGCTAACAATTTTTGAGCTGGCTGAAAAGCTTAATAAACAAACAGGAGTTGTTGTTACCTGCTCAATTACTCATGCTACTCCTGCTGCTTTTCTTTCTCATGTAAAAAGCAGAAATGAACATATTGAAATTGCAAGGCAGATTGTTGAGCAAAAAGTTGATGTTGTAATAGGAGGCGGAAAAAAATATTTAATGCCTAAATCTTTAGGTGGGGACAGAGTTGATGAGATAAATTTGGTCTCTAAAATTAAAAGTAACGGTTACAGTTATTACAATAATTATAAAGAACTCCAGAATAGCAAACCCAATAATAAATTTTATGCTTTATTTGAAAGTGATGGATTGCCAAAAGCTTCCAACAGAGATTATTCTTTAGGTGATCTTACAAAGATTGCTCTTGATTACCTGGGAAAACAATCCAATGGTTTTGTAATAATGGTTGAAGGCTCACAGGTTGACTGGGCTGGGCATGCAAATAACCAGGATTATCTTTTATCCGAGATGGAAGATTTTAATACTGCTGTAAATACAGCTTTGGATTTTGCAGAAAAGGATGGTGAGACTCTCGTTATTGTAACCGCAGATCATGAAACCGGCGGAATGAACATTGTTGATGGTGATGCTGATGGCTGCGATCTGGACCTGAAATTTGTATCTAAAGACCATACTGCTGCTATGGTTGGCATATTTGCAAAAGGTCCCGGCGAAGAAGAGTTTAGGGGAATTATGGATAATTATATGATTGGAAGAAAACTCTTTAAGTTGCT
>CAYNUV010000599.1:0-2105 GCA_964400245.1 uncultured Ignavibacteriaceae bacterium | reverse complement strand
ATCCTGTAAATCTCAGAAAAAGCTTTTTGCTTGCTCGGTACAAGATTTAAAACACAATTGCTTATTACAACATCAGCAATGTTGTTATCAAGAGGGAGGTTTTCAATTTCGCCCAGATGAAATTCTATATTTGCCGCATTTAATTTTTCTTTATTCTTGTTTGCTTTCTTTATCATTTCTTCAGTCATATCAACACCAATAACTTTTCCTTCAACACCAACTAAAGCACGGGCAACAAATACATCATTACCGGCACCTGAACCGAGATCAACAACTGTATCACCTTTTTTAATCCCGGCATATTCGGTTGGAACACCACAGCCAAGCTTCAGATCTGCATCTGCTAAATAACCATCTAAGTTAATGTATTCATCAGACATAATTATAAAATCAACTGCATCAGATGAACCACAACCGCAGGCACAACCCTTTCTTTCTGATTGAACTGCAATTTCAGCGTATTTTTCTTTTACAATGTTTTTTAATTCTACATCAGAATTCATAAATACTCCTTTTTATTTTTATTAAAGTTTAACATTCACAAACAATTGTGAAAAGTTTCTCAAGATTTTTTTTTGCTTTTATTATTATTTTTTCATTCAGGCAGTAGCAAACTTTCGGGCCATCAATATCTCCCTTTATTAAGCCGACTCTTTTTAGTTCCTTTAAATGCTGTGATACAGTTGATTGCGAAAGGGGAAGTAGATCAACAATATCGCCGCACATACAAACATTCGTTTCAGATAATATTTTTAATATTTGAATTCTTGCCGGATGAGATAAAGCTTTGGCTACATCTGCAAGCCAGATATCTTCCTGCGTGAATTCTTCTTTCTTTGTATAAGCCATTTTTATACTTTCAAAATCCTTTATCGTAAATATACGATGAAGAAAATCTATTTGTCAAGAAGTTTCATCAAAATATTTATTGCCAAAATCAGAATAAGCCTGAAGCAGCCGGATATTCTCTTTCTTTACACCTAAATATTTAATAATTGCTGCACGGGTATTTTCACTTATGGCTAGTATTAATGGATTATTTTTTAAGGTTTTTTTCAATTGATATTTATATAACGAAACAAAACTTTTTGAATAAAAATGTGGATGTGAAAGAAATGAAAGATCGTGAATTACTATAGCTGAAGGAATTGAAAAATCTGGAGGCATAAAGTAGTCGAAAAAAAAAGCATAATCTACTTTTTGGTCAGTCATTTCTTTTTTAAGATAAAAATTCCGATAAAAAAATTTTTCTAATCCTTTTTTCTTTAAATGAAATTTGATTTGGGAATCTGCGGAAGAAAATAACTTAATTTCATCACCAAATTTGCTGGAGCTGTTCAAGAAGGCATTTAATGTAACGTGAAGTACCGGTAATATGATTGCCCTGCACTGACGTTTCTATTCCAATGATCATTCTTGCCCTTAATGTGGTTGGGAAATAGACATGACAATTCTTTTATTCAGTGTGAATCATTGCTGAAAAGTGACATAAGGATAGTAACGTTAGAAAATAGAACTCCAAAGGAATGATGTTAAGTTTAACAGGAAAGAATTATAGAAGCTGATTGAAATCACAAATTAAGTCTCAAAATTTAAGAGGTTCCAATTTTTTTAAAGTAAATTACAGAAGTTTTTCTTTCTAAATAACTGTAATTTTTTTTTAACGGAGGTTATTATGAACGATCTTAAAAATAAAGTAGCAATAGTAACAGGAGCTGGTTCAGGTATTGGCAGGGCAATAGCTGAATTGTATGCTTCCAATGGTATGAAAGTAGTAGTATCAGATATTGATGAAGAGGGTGGAAATAAAACTGTATCTGCAATTAATAAAAATGGTGGAGAATCCGTCTTTATAAATTCAAACTCATCTATTGCATCTGAAAATCAATTGTTGGTTAATGAAACTGTAAAAAAATTTGGGGCATTGCATATTGCGTGCAATAATGCGGGAATAGGAGGTCCTTTAAGTGTGACAGGCGAATATCCGATTGAAGGATGGGATAAAGTAATAGCTGTAAATTTATCAGGAGTTTTTTATGGAATGCGTTACCAGATTCCTGCAATACTAACTTCAGGCGGAGGAGCTATAATTAATATGGCTTCTA
>CAYNUV010000598.1:0-2107 GCA_964400245.1 uncultured Ignavibacteriaceae bacterium | reverse complement strand
AAAATTATTTTGATTGTGTTTATTCCTTTACTGCATTTTTTCATTTCGATTTTGAGCTGGTTGTAAAATATTTTAGTGAAATTAAAAGAGTGCTTAAACTGGGAGGTCTTGCTATAATTGAATTTAAAAGATGGAAAGATAAAAATGATGTCCTAGAACTTCTTGATAAAATAGATGAACAGGGGGGAATAGAAAAGTATGAGAAAGAACTTGACAAGTGGCGTTATGTATCAAAAGAAATGCTTCAAATCCTTTGCGATCATTACGATTTACTTATAGTTGATGATAATACAACAAAGTTTACATTCAAGAAAAAATCTTAATCAAATACCAGACTATCTTTAGATGAACACAATTACAGTTTTAATGCCGCTAAAAAATTATCATCCTCTTTTCTTGGAGAAATCAATTCAATCATTGTTTAAACAAACTTCTCCTCATTGGAAATTATTAATTATAGTTGAACGAAATGATCTGAATAAGTTCAACAAGCTTCTTGAAAAGCAATTGAAAGACCCACGGACTAAAATCATTATTAATAATGGAAGAAAGTTATCGGGCGCTATTAATACTGGAATGAAGCAGGCTACGACAGAGTTTACAGCTATTTTACTTTCAGATGATATGTGGGCTGCAGATGCAGTTGAAAAATTGCTACATTATATTTCTGAATATCCTAAGACAGATTTTTTTCATTCTTCAAGAATAATAATTGATGAGAACAATAATATTACTAGTCCTCTGTATAAAAGCAAAAAATCGTTTTCAATAAGAGATTTTGAGTTAGGATCTCCTGTTAAACATCTTCTTTGCTGGAGAATATCAAAAGCACTATCATTTGGTGGTCTTGATGAATCGCTTAATTCTGTTGGTCCTGATGATTATGATTTTCCATGGACTATGGCTGAAGAAGGTGCATCTTTCAAAGCAATAGATGAGTGCCTTTATTATTACAGGAGTCACATTAAGTCGTTCAGATTAACGACTCACCTTCCATTAAGTGTTCATGAAAAGGAAATAGAAAGGATCCTGTTGAAGCATGGTGTTGCTAATGAAATCATTCAAAAAAGGATTACTAATGGTAAAAAAACTTACTTAAGGCAGTGCTTGTACAATACCAGGTTGGAAAGATTTTTCAAGAGACTTCTCCGCCTGCAACCTGAGTTAAAGATTGATAATATTTATCAGGACTGAAATTAGCTAACATCTATGATTAAAATTATAACAGTATATAAAATTAAAGAAACAGAAAAGGATATAAGTTTTGGTATTTTTAATCCTGTTGATATGTCCAACGGAAGGTGGATAAAAATATCTGAAGCTTTGTCAAGACTGGGTTATCAGGTTGATGTTGCTGTTCCTGATTCTTTTGTACCGGAAAACCTGAATGGTAACGGTCATCTAAGGATGATTCCGTTATCAGAAGTTAATTGGAATGATTATGATGTAGTTAAAACAGAATTTCACGGTGGATTTGATACCCTGGAAAAGTATGGCGGAACTTCACATCCATTTATTATTTCAAAGCTCGGTTCCGTAGTAGCACAAAATGAAATGGAGGGTATTTACTTTTATGGGGAGATTCATAAAAAACTTTTTGCAACACAGGAAAAGATTAATAAGACAAGCAAGTATATAACTGTTCTTACTAAATCTGCAAAGAAATTATGGAAAGACGTTCATAGAAGAGAAAATAATCTTCTGCTTGTTCCAGGCGGAGTTGATGCAAATATGCCTTCTCCTTTAAATAATCCTTATCCTTCTGAAGAAAAAATTAAGTGCATCTTTGCAGGAAATATTTATAACAATGGTTCTCAACCTGAAGCTAATGAAGTTATTGTTAATAAGTTGAACAAGCTCGGTAAATTACTTGCAGGCTTAGGTGCAAAACTATATATGATCGGGCCGGGAGATATATCTAAGGTCGATCAAAATTTTGTTACTTATCTTGGCGTAATTCCATTTAATAAATGCTGGGATTACTTTCATTTTGCCGATGTTGGAATTGTTGTCTCTGCAGGAAAATTTATGCACAACAACGAAAGCACAAAAATTTATCATTACCTTCGTGCAGGTTTACCAGTTGTAAGTGAATCTGGTTTTCCAA
>CAYNUV010000597.1:0-2111 GCA_964400245.1 uncultured Ignavibacteriaceae bacterium | reverse complement strand
TAGATTTTTTTCAAGAAGAGTATTCAGAATATAATCAGAATTAACTCCGCGGATTGATTCAATTTCCGGTTTTGTAATTGGCTGTTTGTAAGCAATAATCGAGAGTGTTTCAAGTGCAGCAACACTTAATCTTCTTTTTGATTTTTCCGAAGATAAATAACCAACATATTTTGAATAATCTTTTGTCGTTGCAAAAAGATACCCGTTTGCAATTCGCAATATTCTTATAGAAAGATTGTATTCTTCAAAATTTTTATTCAGCAAATCAACAGATTCTTCAACATCATTATGCGTGATTTGAATTTCTTCACCATCAATTGTCTTAATTGCCTTAATAATTTCACCGGAATTAATCACTTCATCCGATGAAAATATCAGTGCTTCAATTACTGAGTGATATATTTTTTCCATAATCTTTATCACCCTTTAATAAAATAAAATCATTAAAATTACTTGTTTCTTTAATTCTGATGCTGCCGACTTTTACAAGCTCCAACAGAGCAATAAATGTTACAATGATTCTGATTTTTTCTTTAATGTTCTCAATTAGTGAAAGAAAATGAATTTCATTGTTCGTTTCTAAAAGATTCAGAATATACTCGATCTGTTCATCTATTGTTATATTTATTCTATTAATTTCATGAACAGGCTCTTCTTTGAAATCATCAAGAACATGTTTGAATGCTTTTGCAAGATCATAAACTGTTATATTCCTTAGAAGGGTTTCATATTCAGGTATTGCTTCTTTTTCATCTGCAGAAAAATTACCCCTGAAATTAATTTTTCTTTGATCTGATTCCATGTAAGCAAGATCTTCAGAAACTTCCTTGTACCTTTTATATTCCAACAAAGCTTTAACTAATTCTGCTCTTGGATCAATCTCTTCTCCCTTTTCATCAAACTCTTTTGGTAAAAGCATTCTTACTTTAATGTGCATTAATGTAGATGCCATCAGTATAAAATCTCCGGCAACTTCAAGATCGAGTATCTTTATTAGATTTACATATTCAAGAAATTCTTTTTTAATCTTTGAAATCGGAATGTCATAAATATTCAGCTCATCTCTCTTAATAAAAAAGAGAAGAAGATCTAACGGCCCTTCAAAATGATCTAATTTAATTTTATACACATTAACCCAACTTCATGTTTTTACGGACTTCACTCATAGTTTCTTCGGCAGCAATTCCGGCTCTCTTTTCTCCATCCATGAGTATATCTTTTACAAGATTAATATTTTTCTCATAATAATTTCTTTTTTCTCTTACAGGTTCTAAAAATGCAGAAATTTTTGCTGAACAATTCATTTTACAATCAACACAACCTAAAGCTCCTGATCTGCAGCCGGCATCTATTTCAGGAATTTCTTCTTTGTTAAATTTTTTATGATAAGAAAATACTAAACAAATATCAGGATTGCCCGGATCATTTTTCCTTACCTTATTCGGATCAGTAACAGCTTTCCTCATTTTAGAATTTATTGTCTCAGGATCATCAGATAGAAGAATGGTGTTACCAAGAGATTTACTCATCTTGGCACTTCCATCAAGTCCCTGTAATCTTGCAAACTGGGTTAACAATGGTGCAGGTTCGGGAAAAACTATTCCATACTCATTGTTAAATCTTCTTGCAATTTCTCGTGTGATTTCAACGTGAGGAACCTGGTCTTCTCCGACAGGAACAGCTTCACCTTTGTACATTAATATATCTGCTGCCTGGAGAACCGGGTAACCAAGATGTCCGAAAGTTAAATTCTCAATATTTAAATCTCTTACCTGGTCTTTTAATGTAGGGTTTCTTTCAAGCCTGCTTACAGTTATCAGCATTCCAAAAATTAATGCAAGCTCAGGATGTCCTTTTATCTGCGAATGTCTGAACATAGGACTTTTCTGAGGATCAAGTCCTGTTGCCAGCCAGTCAATTAACATTTCAATTGAGTTATCATAAAGATCATCTGTTTTAAGACTTGTTGTTAAAACATGATAATCTGCAATAAGAAAATAGCAATTATATTCATCCTGAAGTTTAACCCAATTTTCCAGGGCTCCAACATAATGCCCGATGTGAAGCTTCCCGGGTGGCCGCCTTCCGCTAAGTATTCTCTTCTTCTGCAT
>CAYNUV010000596.1:0-2112 GCA_964400245.1 uncultured Ignavibacteriaceae bacterium | reverse complement strand
GAGTAGGTCGCCGGTTCGATTCCTGCAGTTGGCAAAACCAAAGAATCCTATTAACTAAAAAATTCCGCTAATTTATTTGAAAATAAAGATTTACTGTGAACCTTCCGAAATTGCAAATTTCTAATTATAAAACTAATTTATTTTAATAAATCCTTTAAATAAAAATTTAATTTCTTGGGAGGGCTTAGAGATGAAATCCCTAATCTTCTTATTTGCTATATCAATTTTTATAAGTTCCTGTAATACAAAAGAAGAAAGTGAAGAACCCACTGAAAATAAACCAAGGGTAATTTCTGAAAGCATTTTAGATTTCGCTAATAAATACAATGCAATTGTGGGATGGGATACTCTTAATATATTTGCAACAGTTCAATTTGAAGAATTAATTCTAAATAAAAAAAGACCAATCTTAATTGAAAATAAATATATGTGGTTTGGTGATATTTACTATACCAACGAATCTTATCATTTTAAATTTTCTGTACTTGCGGACCAATTAGGGGAATATTACTTTGATTTAGAGTGTAACAATTCTCAGAAAGAGGAAATATTAAATAAAGTGAGATTAGGAATTTATCTTGATATAATTGCTATTGCCGAAATACAAAGTGTTAAAAAAATTAGTCATATTATTGAATCAGAATTAGAAGAAAAAAACTCTGAGTCAATTGATTTAAATCTCGGATATTCTAACGATTTTATCATCGAAGGTAAACTTATTGAATTATTAAATAAATAAGGAGATTAAAAATGAAAATTGGAAACATTGATTTATTTAAACTTTGTTTTATTATTGCTTTGGGAATTTTTCTCTATTTATATTATCAAAATTCAATGATAGGAAGATTTCAATATTCTATGGATGGTAGAATTTTAGATACAAAAACGGGAGAAACATTTATGATAACTCCAAGTAAAAGTGGTATTTATGATTATTATCATAAAGGTTTTACAGCCCCAATTATAAAATAATGGATTCTCAATTAAACGTGTTTTTAAAATCAGTCTAAAAGGTAGTGGGTAACTTATTAGAGCGACCAATGAATAGATTTACGCTGCAGCTTCCTCAACCCTCTCTGCCATTAAATTTTTATGCACGGAAGAAGCACATTTTCGTCCTTCTGAGATTGCACATTCATATTCCTCACTAAATTAACTTTCATTTTGTTGCGGGTGCATTTCTTATTAAAGGATTTGTGGAATATTCTCTCTTTATCTGGTAATTTGATACTATGACTATAAAAAGTAAAATCGGTAAATATCCAAGGCTTAAAATATTTATACTCTCTATTATTCTATTGTATTTAATCCTTTTAATACCTCTTCCGGATACAACAGAAATAATTGAAGGAAAGAAAAGTCCGTTTATTTGGAACCAGGATAAATTCTGGGAAGAACTTGAGGCGGAGTTTAATGCAGCACGTAATGTTAGTTGTGAAAAAGTGAAGCAGAAAATTGATTCAATACTCGTTGAATCTAAAAAGGTGTTAAGTGACATTTCAATTTCTTCACTTAACCCAACGGATGAAAAATTCAGAATACTCGAAAATAATATTTTTAATATTGCTACGTGCATTCCTACTTGCCCGGAATACCTATCCAGGTACATAGACTTTTATACTTATGTGAGAAAAATTATTAAAGAAGAATCCCAGAATTGGGATATGAACTCAACCGAAGCCAGGACTACAGTTTACAGATTACTTTATGGTAATCGTACTGCCATTGAAGAGGTTATGCTTCAGTTGCCGCAAAAGCAAGTACCTCGATTAATTTCAGGATCTGATGAACCCTCTTCATCGCCGTCTGCTATAATTCTTGGTGTAACTATTTATAGTGGTGATATTTTAATATCCAGAGGAGGGGCACCAACTTCAGCTCTAATAGCAAGGGGCAATGATTACCCGGGAAATTTTTCTCATGTTGCATTGGTTCATATTGATGAAAAAACAAATCTTATCTCAATCATTGAATCCCACATAGAAAGAGGTGTTACGGTATCATCTCTAAATGAATATCTAAATGATACTAAATTGCGAATTATGGTGTTACGATTGAGGTCAGACATTATAATAAATGATCCGATGATTCCGCATAAAGCCGCATCATTTG
>CAYNUV010000595.1:0-2119 GCA_964400245.1 uncultured Ignavibacteriaceae bacterium | reverse complement strand
CGGAACAAAATATTTCTACCTAAATCTTCATCAGCAAGGATTAAAAAATTATTATCAATTGTAAATCTGAAATGATTTTGATCCATTCCAGGATTTAAATGCCAGGGATCTGAAATATTATTTGTATCTCTGTAATAATTTCTTACAATAAATTCTAAGTTACTTCCTCCAATTATAAATTCGTACTCCAATCCTTTATCTCTAAACTGATCATCTTCAATTATGCTACTTTTCCATATGCCATCTAAATTGTCCGGGAATGGTTCAATCGGAATAGAAGTATTTATTGAACAATTATTAAAAAATAATGTTACAAGAATAATGAGCGGAATAATTTTTTTCATGATTTTCCTACATTGTAGTCAAAAAGAATTTTGAACTGGTAATAATAAACAGTATAACTTTTTCATTTCAAAATCCGTTTGTTTTTATATACTTTTTTGCAAATTCAAAGAATACAGGCCAATCCGGTGCATCTGTATGTCCGCCGTTATGATATCTGAAAGCTATATCTCCTGAAATATATCCTTCATCAATCTTGGGTTTTTCATCAGGCATTATTAAACCCTGTTTGCCAAGCAATTTATAAACCGGCGAAGCATTCACACAAGTAAGGTACATTCCATAAGGATCAGGCCAGGGATCATGCGTTCCGCCATTAATGAAAACAGGCCGCGGTGCACAAAGTGAAAGAAGTGAATGTGCATCAACGGGGCAGAGTCCGATTTTTCTTGGTAGATAACTCGCTTCATTCAAAGGCCCCATCCATTTGAAGAAGTTTCCTGCAACCCAATGATATTCACCATCCCAGCCGGAGTTTTCAAGATCCTGACCGTAATGCCTTCTGTTCATCTTTGCACCAAGACTGCCGCTGCAGCTTGGGAAAGCAATTACTAATCTCGGTTCATAAGCCATTGTTACAAGTGCGGCTTTGCCAAAACGTGAATGCCCTGTTACACCAATCTTTGCTGCATCAACATCAGGATCAGTTTCAAAGTAATCAATAAGTTTGCTTACACCCCAGCTCCACGCTGCAAGAGTTCCCCAATCATTTGGTTTTCTCCAGTTCCCTTTGTTACACAAACTTATTAAATAACTTGTTAGTCCGGCACCGTTATCAGGTTGGAGCATTCCGGCTTCAAAAATGCAGGCACCCCAGCCGTAAGGGGAAAAGTGGTTCCAGTAGTTTTCTATTCGTGTCCAAAAACTATTTCCGATTACAATCATTACAGGGACTGGTTCTTTCTTATTCAGCGGGATCCGGAGTATTGCAGAAATTACAGGAACATTTCTAACTTCTGGGTAACGGGAAATATCTATTTCTCCTGTAATTTTTCTCTGTATAAAAGGTAAACTATCATTTTCAAAAACTGAATCAGTAACTACCCATTTAACTTCAGGAAGAATGCTATCCGGAGGTATTACTCCCCAAACTTCCTGCTGAACATCTTTCAGAATTTCAGGTCTTCTTTTATTCCACCATTCTTCAGTAGTCGTTATTGTTGTTCCATCTTTCATCTTAAGCAAATCAATTGGGGGATAATAGCTTAACCTCCACGCTTCGGGACCAGGATTAAAACCATAAGAGCTGTCATCATAGTTATTCCATAAACCAAACCCTGATCGCGATACAAAATGTCCAACTGAATCTCTCCAGTTACCTTCCGGGTTTAATGAAACGGAAGGGAAGGAGCTGGGTGGAGCGTTGGAATCCTGGAGTTTTGGAGGAAGATTTGGAAATGAAATACCAAGCTGCCATAACATCTGGTCTCTGTCTATTGTACTTGTTACGGAATCAGGAGGGAAGGTTGGGAATTGGGCATTAGTAAGTGATGTTAAAAATAAGATTATGAAACAAAGTAATTTTAATATTTTCATAGAAATATTAGGAATAATTTTTTTCTTTAACAATTATAAACTTGGTTTAAATATTTTTTTTATTTCCTCTTCAATATATTGATTTGGTTTCCAACCAGAAATGATTTTATCAATGAAAAATGTATCAAGCGCACTAAGGGTAAGCCCACTTATTGTAGCAAGCCCACCAGTTGCAATAACGTCTGAAAGCACTCCTAAACCAGTAAATAATATCCATCTTGTACTTTTGCTAGGAAGTTTG
>CAYNUV010000594.1:0-2121 GCA_964400245.1 uncultured Ignavibacteriaceae bacterium | reverse complement strand
TCACCACGTATTTGGTGAGTTAATAGAGTGCAATGTTCCGGTGTAATAGCAATCAATTTCAAGATGACAACTTGGATTAAAGATTGCCACGCCTCTCTCTTTAATTATTTCAAATAACTTTTGTAACTTTACCTTTACGGAATGTCCCTCGCCGTGCTAATAGCAAAAGGAGGGACGTTTTTTATTTCTTCTTTTTTACTTTCTTTTTCTTAACAGATTTTTTCTTTGTTTCTTTCAGTGAAGTATGAGCACTAATCTTTAGCAATTCATCAAAAGATAAATTTGTCTTAACAAGCGGTTCATACTTTTCTGCTCTTTTCTTTTTCTGTTTCACGCTGCTATCAACTCCTTATACTTTAATCTGCCCTTGCATAATGAAAACGTATGCTTAAATCTATCTGCATCTTTCATTTTTCTGGTATTATATCTGTAAGAAAACTCATCTGAATATCGGTTAAGATGTTTATCACTTACAGAATGATAAATTCCGATAATACCTCTTTTCAATAAAGAGAAAAATCCTTCAATAGTATTTGTATGATACCCATCCCTGTACCATTCATCTTGTTGATGATTTATTATTTCGTGCTTATACTCTTTATCAAGCCCATAGTAAGCACCAAAACCATCAGTAATAATTTGTGAACTTTTATCTATTCTTTCTCTGATTATTGGCTTTAAAGTTTCTCCATCAACTTTATTTACTTTCTTTGTCCATATTTCCTTTCTTCTTAAATTTACCCGACAACCCCTTTGGTTAAGGCAAGTATATAGTCGCCATCGGAAAAGCATTAAATGTTTTTGCAGCTTCAGAAACATATCCTGGACCGCATGCCAAATCCAGTAAACGCATACCAGGGTTAATTTCAACAGAGTTAAGCAGCGGCTGAATAAATTTTTTTGTAAGAGAAGACCATGAATTTTCATACTTGTCAGCTACAGCTTCCCATCCTTTATGTTCGAAATTCCAGAATTCATTTTTATCATTCATAAGAATTCTAAATCTATTTCATAAAAATTAATTTCTTTGTATCAGAAAAACCATTTGCTTTAAGTTGATAGAAGTAAATTCCGCTTGCCAAACCTGAAGCATCAAATTTTGCTTCATAACTTCCAACATGTTTTTCTTCATTAACTAAAACTGCAACTTCTCTTCCGAGTATATCATAAACTTTTAAAGTTAAAAAGCTTATATAAGGAATTTTAAATTTAATTTTTGTAACAGGATTAAAAGGGTTAGGGAAATTCTGATATAAAACAAATTCTGAAGGAGGATTTACTTCCCCTCCAACATTCAAAGGAGGAAAATCCGGCTGCTTATATTTTACTATACTCCATATCCACTCTTCGCTTGCTTTGCTGCTGTAACCAGCTACTACAACATTTCCTGAATTATCAACTATAAGATCTGTAGGTGTACTTAGATAATCTTTAAAACTATAGCTTTCATTCCATTGCAAAACTCCCTCCTTGTTGTATTTTATTGTAGCATATTCTGTATTGTTATTGCTGTATCCGGCTACATAAATATCACCTAAATAATCAAGAGCGATATGATATGGAACATCGCTGCCATTTGATTGACCATTATATGGAACTGCCCATTGCTGCTGACCCATTGAATTGTACTTTACCGTTGTATAATCATTGTCCGTTCCCATTCCCTGACTGATTCCTGTTACAAATACATTTTCTTCATTATCAACAGCAATATCATTTGCATAATCATAAGAGCTTGCCGGATCATCCCATCTTGCAGCCCATTGCTCAATTCCAAAACCGCTATACTTTATTGTTGCATAATCTGTTTGTGTGCCGTTTCCGAAACTCCAACCGGTTACATAAGCATTTCCTGATTTATCAAGTGTTAAAGAACTTGTTATATCATTTTCGTTTATGGGCCCATTATATCTTTTAATCCATTCAACATTTCCGGAAGGATTATATTTTATTGTAACATAATCAAAAAGCGATTCTGTACTGTCACTTGTCCCGGCAACAAGTATATTGCCTGATAAATCTACTTCAAGACCTTGTGAAAGGTCATTGCCATCTGCTGAACCGTTATATCTTTTTACCCATTGGAGCTGTCCCAGGTTATTATATTTGATTGTTGCTATA
>CAYNUV010000593.1:0-2127 GCA_964400245.1 uncultured Ignavibacteriaceae bacterium | reverse complement strand
TCAATTAATTCCGATTGAATTATCTCTTTATTATATCCTGCCCTTCTCGACCGAAAAATTTAAATTTCTGATGGGCGGCGGCGGTGGTTATTATATAGGAGAACACATAAGAAAGTTCGGGAATGCCGAAATTGAAAGTGTAGAGAAGCAAAGTGCTTATGGAATCCAGGTTTCAATCTCTATGGAATATTTATTAAAAGAAAATGTGGGAATAAGAACCGAAATGAAATTCAGAGACCCGCAGTTTAATCTTAGTAATAAATACAAAAGCAGAACTGTTAACTACAATGGTGAAACAATTAATTTACTTCAGGATCAGTTTGATTCTAAAATAAACGTTGATGGAGTAACTTTTGTACTTGGGGCAACATTTAATTTTTGAAATATCTTCCTTTAAAGTTTTATTCTTTTCTTGCAAAGACTTAATTTCATTTTATCTTTTATGAAGAATATAATTTACCTAGCAGGTTTTATGGGTTCAGGCAAAAGCACTGTCGGGCCCATTCTGGCAAATACACTTGGCTGGATTTTTTTTGATCTTGATAGAGTTATCGAAGAGAAAACAGGAAAAAAGATACGTGAAATATTCGAGCAGGATGGTGAAGAATATTTCCGTAAACTTGAAACAGAAACTTTGAAGGAAGTCTCTGTAAATAATAACGTTATTATCTCTCTCGGTGGAGGTACAATTGCCAGCGATGAAAATATTGAAATACTCAAAAACACAGGAACATTAGTTTATTTAAAAATGTCGGAAGAAGCTGCATATGAAAGATTGAAACACAAAAGGGACAGGCCTGCTCTAAAAAATACTTCCGAGGATTTTTCAAAAGAACAATTGATGAACACAATTAATGAATTAATGAAAACAAGAGCAAAATATTATGAGCAGGCTGATTTTACTATAGATACTGATAAGTTATCAGTCGGCAGAACAGTTGATAAAATTGTAAAACTTTTTTCCTAACAAGGTTCAAATGAAAGATAAGACAGTGAAAAATATTATAATAAAAACTAAAGATAAAACTTACACGGTAAATATTGGCAGTTCAATAATAGATTCAGTAACTAGCCTGATAAAGAAACATGGACTTTATAAAAACCTGTTTATCATTGTTGATGAAAATGTTTTAAAATATCATGGTGATTCTATCAACAGAGCTTTTGATGGATATAAAGAAAAGATAAGCTATTATGAACTTAAATCAGGAGAGAATTCAAAATCATTTAATGAATTATCAAATATCTTTTCAGAATTAATAAAAGAAAAATTCAGCCGGGATACTTTAGTTATTGCAATCGGTGGTGGAGTTACCGGAGATCTTGCTGGTTTTGCAGCCTCAATTTATATGAGGGGAATACAATTAGCACACATTCCAACTACATTACTTGCAATGGTTGATAGCTCAATAGGTGGTAAAACCGGAATTAATTTTATCAGATACAAAAATATTATCGGAGCTTTTTATCAACCAGAATTTGTTTTAATTGATACGGACTTTCTTAAAACTTTACCGGAAGAAGAAATTAATTCGGGTGCAGGTGAGTTGATAAAGTATGCATTCCTTACAAATGAAGATTTTTATAATTACCTATCTGAGAATTTTAAAAATATATTTTCATTTGATAAAGAATTTCTTAACAAATTAATTTATGAATCGGTTTTGTTTAAAGGTTCTGTTGTAACTAAAGATGAGCAGGAAGGCGGGTTAAGAAAGATTTTAAATCTTGGGCATACATTTGCCCATGCTTATGAAAGTAATGCCGATCTTAAACTAAAGCATGGGGAAGCTGTAATTGCAGGAATAATTTCAGCTTTGTTTCTTTCAAACAAAGAAGGTTTTCTTTCTGATAAAAAGCTGAAATACTTTTTAAAATTGCCTTTGAAGATTAATCTTCATAACAGGTTTAATATCGGAGACTTCGATCAAATATTAAATTATATGAGAGGCGATAAAAAGAATCGAAATGGAAAAGTAAGATTCATTTTGTTGAAAGACATTGGAAAACTGATAACAGATTTTCAAGCAGAAGAAAAAAATATTTTTTATGCTGTGGAAAAAACGAAGAACTTGCTGACTGAATGAACTCTTCTTTTTAAAAGGGGAAACTGCCGGATTTAGAGGG
>CAYNUV010000592.1:0-2136 GCA_964400245.1 uncultured Ignavibacteriaceae bacterium | reverse complement strand
GATATTCGTCCACAATAAGATTGTTTAAAATGTGGTAAAGAAAAGCTTTCATTATTTCAATCTTTCCTCCTTTAACAAGATAAATCCATGTTTTCATAAAGGTTTGTTGGACCAAATCCTCGCCAATCTCGTGGTTACTCACTTTAAAGTAAGCACGCGCATTGAGACCTTTTTCATAGTCTTGGTGTGCTGTAGTCAATATGCCCTGTAGATGTATTTGTTGGGTTAATGTCATAAAATTTAATGTTATCTTAACATAGTACTCTTCCACGATTCAAAGGTCAATCTAGCTAAGATAACAAATATGTGGATAGTGTTGATAACTTAATGTGAATTTAATAAGCTATACTAACGTAAAATTAACAATAGACCTTGTAAATCTAGATTGGTGGTGATATATTTTGTAACAATGCCAATATTAGTTGTCGAGGATGAAAAAAAATTATCCGATATATTGAAACAGGCCTTAAAAGCCCAACGTTTTTCGATTGATGTCGCAGAAGATGGAGAAACGGCGATAGAAAAAGCAAAGGCAGACGAGAAGGGACATCTTTTCTCTGCGATTCACGAGAAAGCGATGGTAGAAGCGATGAAAGAACAACATCGCGCCGACATCAGTGAAAAATTTATAGTCATAGAACACCCAATAAAAGCAACTAAATAATATAACATTAAATTCATGTTAAAGTTATAAACAGTTTATAAACATAATTATGCATATAATTGTGTTTTTTCATATTGACTTATTGATTTTATATTTATAGAATATTAAAGTTAGATTAAATTAAATATCTAATAAATTATTGTCGGATAATTATAATTATTAAAAATTAACCTACCCCGCTATGTCGGGGTGAATAAAAAAAATATGTTAAAAAAAATTAAAACATTAGCAAGAGAAAAAATTAAGAATTTAAGAAGGGATTGGAATTATAGCAAAAGAAAGAGATTGCAAAAAATTCAGAGTTCTAAAACTCTTGCAATGTGTGATGGGTGTTATGCCTTTTACTACAAAAACTCTTGGCATATAGAGAAACCTGTTTACTTAAATGAATATCAAGAAGAAGAAATTCCTATTTTCTTTACAAAATGTTCGTCTTGCCTAGAACAAGAAGAAGCATTGTATGAAAAGGAATCAAACTTAATCTTTGGGTAGTGGATAATATAGTTTTTGTAATCTTTAGAGTTTGCTAACGGCATAATTTATATGGAGACAACTCAAACAATTAAAAAATCTAAACGGCAAAATCTTAACCACATTGGACCTGATTTTTTTAATCGTTTATGGGAAGAAGGCTGGACATATATTAAAACTGTAGTGGACGTCATACGAGAACCAGTTTTAATTCTTGATAAAGATCTTCGTATAATGGCCGCCAATGAGCCTTTCTATCAGACATTTCAGGTCAAACCAGATGATGTGGAAAAAAAAATTGTGTACGAGCTTGGTAATGGGCAATGGAATATTCCAGCACTAAAAAAACTTCTTGAAGATATTCTGCCAGAAAGCACCTTTTTCAAGGGCTTTGAAGTCAACCATTACTTTCCGGTCATTGGACAGAAAATTATGGTCTTAAATGCTCGTCAGATTCACTTCAAAAATGATACTGCCCTTGAACTATTTCCACCCATCATCATGTTGGCAATTGAGGATATCACAGAAATGATGGGTGTAGCTGAAATGCTTGCTCAGCATACAAATCAATTTGAAGTAAAGATGGCAGAGAGAACAGGCGCGCTGGAAATTAATATTAGAGAATTAGAAAAGGAAATTAGTAAGTTAAGAGTAAACTAAGAAACTTATCATAGATAACTGTAATACTTTCATCTTTATAACGGCACTTAATATATGGACTCATTCAATTCACCCACAACCAAACCACTATATAAAGGCACTCAAATTGTCTGGTATATTCTTGGTTTTATAGAGGTATTGTTATTGTTTCGATTTGTTTTAAAGTTACTTGCTGCAAACCCGAGCGCGGGCTTTTCTAGCTTCATCTATGGCATAACACATATTTTTGCCGCTCCATTCATCAGTGTATTTCGTGTTATGCGAGTCGAAGGTAGTATTTTCGAATGGACTACCCTGCTCGCCATGTTGGTGTACTACATCATAGCTCTCGGTATTGTCAA
>CAYNUV010000591.1:0-2138 GCA_964400245.1 uncultured Ignavibacteriaceae bacterium | reverse complement strand
AAACAAATTTCTCTGCAGATGGTATAAGGAAGGTACTATTGGAGAAAAACACTACTATTCCGGAAGTTGTTATTTTGATAAAACCAACTGATGATGCTAATTATAAAAATGTAGTTGATATTCTTGACGAAATGAGTATAACAAACATGAAACGTTATGCATTGGTGGATGTTACACCGGAAGATCTTGAATTAATTAAAAATTATAAATAAAAATATATAAAACATCATGGCTGAACAATTAACTTTAAATAAAACTGATATAGACGAGCTGATATTTGCCAATAAGAATAAAGAGTATGGCGCGTACAAGCTTAGAAAAGCTTATAAAACCTATATTGCAATCGCTATGTGGATTGCTATAATATTCTTTCTTCTTGTTACATCCGGTCCAATGATTTATGCAATGATTTTCCCGGATGATGATGCTTCTCTAAACCGGAGAAGAATAATTCAGGTAACTCAGTTATTTGAACCTCCATCAATTGGAGAAGAGAAAGAAATAGAGAAGATTGAAGCACCTCCGCTTAAATCAACTATTAAATTTACTCCTCCTGTTGTAAAACACGATGAAGAGGTGAAGGATGAATATATTCCTACTGTTGAGGAATTAAAAGAAGTGGATCCGGGCGCAGAAACACAAAAAGGCGTTGAAGGCGGAGTGGATTATAGTCTAATTGAAGTTGAAGAAAAAGTAGTTGAAAAGGAAAAACCACCTGAATATTTTGTTGCTGTTGAAGAAATGCCGGAACCTATCGGTGGAATCAAAGCAATCCAGGAAAAAATTGTATATCCCGAAATTGCCAAGAGAGCAGGTGTTGAAGGAAAAGTTTATGTTTTAGCTTTTGTTGATGAGAATGGTACGGTAACCAATGCTAAAATTCTTAAAGGTTTAGGTGCAGGCTGCGATGAGGCTGCACTTAATGCAATTTTGAAAACTAAATTTAAACCCGGTAAACAGAGAGGAGTTCCTGTTAAAGTTCAGGTTTCAATACCAATTGTATTTAAACTGCAATGATGTTTAATTAAAAATATTTATGAAAAATTCTTTAATACGATGGAATATAATTCTGAAAATACAGTTAAATCAATATCCGGCTGGAACCATGAAATCAAAATGGGTTCCAATAAATTTGTTTTAGCAATAATTATGTTCTTTAGGGGCTTGAGTTTGTTGAGTGTTTTTGGTTTTACGATGTCATTTATATATGCAGGTCTTGGTGTTTTTCTTTTTTTTGTTGATAATATTTTTAATTTTTCCGATTTCCAGCAACTTGGTTTGGGATTAATTTTACTTGCCTATGGACTCTTCAGATTCTATACTACCTTGAAGAAAAAAAGAGAAAATGAATTGGAAGAAGATGATGAAGAATAATAAGTGGATCCTGTTTCTTATTTTTATTTTACCCATTTATTACAACTGTAATTCAGATGGTTATTCAGATACACCAACAATGGGAGAGTTAGTTATTTCTGTTGATGAAACATTTAAACCTTTTATTGATTCTGAAATTAATACCTTTGAAAGTATTTATACATACGCCAATGTAACAGTAAATTATAAACCTGAAGACGAAGCTTTTAATGATCTTATGAATGACAGCATAAGATTAATAATTGTGTCCCGAAATCTGAATAAAGATGAATTGAAAGAATTTGAAAGATGGGAGATTGTTCCTAAAGTAACTAAAATTGCTTATGATGGAGTTGCTCTAATCGGTAGTATGGATTTAAAAGATTCAACAATTACCCTGGATGAGATAAAAGCTCTTTTATCCGGTGAAAATCTTCCTTCGTTCAGAAATGTCAACGTTGTATTTGATAATAATAATTCCAGCACTGTTAATTTCTTAACAGGAAAAACAGGGATTAAAGAACTTTCGAAAAATTGTTATGCTCTCAATTCAAATAGTGCAGTAATAGATTATATCTCCAAAGAAAAAAACAGTATTGGTGTTATTGGTGTTAACTGGATAAGTGATAATGATGATACTACACATCTGAGTTTTCTTAAATCAGCAAAAGTGCTTGAAATTTCATCAAGTGAGAAATCAGAATCATATAAACCTTACCAGGCTTACATAGCTCAAAAAATCTATCCCCTGTGGCGTGAAGTTTATATTTTAAGCAAAGAAGCTT
>CAYNUV010000590.1:0-2144 GCA_964400245.1 uncultured Ignavibacteriaceae bacterium | reverse complement strand
CTTAGAGTAGTCACCGGACATCCTTCACAGGACATTTATCCGGATTATATTCCTCTAAGTATTCGTATCTGGCGATGCCATTCAGCCGGCGAACAACCGACAGGAAGAGACTTGTTCTTGTCTCTCGCGTTACTCAGAACATTGAAGGGGCTAAGTCCATAGCTTACCTTATATCTGAGTAAACTTTTTAAGCAACTTTTTTCAAAGAACTTATTTTAAAGAAATCGCTCCAATTCCATAAGTGATTGGTAATTCCTGCTTCCATTGCAGGACTAACACGCAAGGATTGATGAACACGCATAAATTATAATAAAAGAAGTGTAAGTCAACAGCACATTGAAGATTATATAACTTCTTAGAAAAAGCATTGGTTAATCTTGTTAATCTTCTGATATTCATTCTCATTGTTAAATTTTGTCTTTCAACATAGCTTGTAGAAATCTTTGAAGGTTCTGGATTACCTAATACAGATTGGTTTACTACACGTATTATATGAGCGGGTGAATATCTTTTGACACCTTCTGGAGAATTAGCAAATACTTTATGGATTTGTGCATAATCAACTTTACTCCCAAATACTAAATCAACAGCAAAGTTATAAGCTCTGAAAGCATCACTTGATAATTGAAATCTCGTTACAATTCTTCTTCTTAATTCTTCAAGGAAATGAATAGTAGTATCTAAAGTTCTTTTACCAATTTCATAATGAGGAACTAATTTAGTTTCGGCATCTAAAGCAACAAAAATATATTGATCTCCAAGTTCATTATTTTTTCTTTCGTCAACTTTTAGATTCTTTTTCTTTTTGCCTACATAACTCCAGATTTCATCAATCTGTAATTGATTACATTTAATATTCTTTAAGTAATTGTCAGAATATTCACGAGCCATTTCTCCAAGTTTAATTCCTAATCTCATAATAGTGTCTCTATGAACTCCAGTGATTCGCTCAATAGAGCGGATCGAGCTACCCTCAACTAATAAAGAGGCAATCATAATTTGTTTTTCCGTACTTAATTGGTTCATTTCGCAATCTCCTATTGACTATGACCTGCGAATGAACTAATTTATTTGAGCTTCGTTATAAACCTGTTCACGCAGGTGGTTAATGAATTAGGGCTTACAGGTGATGCAAACTTGTAAGTCCTTTTGTTCTTAAAAAAATATTGGCGGAGGCGACAGGACTCGAACCTGCAAAATGCTGGGTCAACAACATTTGTCCGATTATAAGTCGGGTGCAATAACCAGTTCTGCCACACCTCCTAACCAATTTTCAAAATAAAACAAAGAACAATAAAGGGTGATTAAAAGCCCGTTATTAGCAGGCAAATGTTATTATTTTGAGTAGCATTTTTCACCTCTTCCTTTCTAAATTAAGTGCTCGTAACACTTAAATGATGTTTGATAATGGGCGGTTAATCCGCCCTCTTTTTTAAAACAAATCTCCAAGTAATTCCTTAAAATGCGGTTTCAGGTCACCGGAAGCGGTAAACCAATCACTCAAACCATAAACCACACGAAATTCAATGGGTGCACTTGGACGTTCATATTTTTTGACACCAGCTTTTTTCCAAGTTTGTGAAAAGTTTCCTGAGAAAGAATTAAAATCGTATTTTTCTTCCCTGATAAACGCTTCATTGATTGCTTCCATAATTTCACGACTTGTTAATGGTTTATCCGCTGTTGTTAGAACTGAAATTATTTTCTCTTTCATTGTTACGTTGTGCTTATTTGTATTCATAGGCTTTCCAAGTTTTGCAGGAAGAGGTGATCCGATATTTACAGTTTCACCCAGAGCTCTTAATGCATTAGCATAGCGCTCAACCTTTGAGAGATATTCTTTATAAGCTGTTTGGATTTGTTCTTTAAGAGAGATTTTGATTTGTTCTTCGTTCATTTTAGGTAGCCTCTTTAAATTTCATTTTATTCATAGGCGAATATATAGAGGGTCATAGACATTAACAACTATGAGACATAAAAAACAAAGGTAGAAATTTATGCCCTAAATGTAGGCACTATTCCAAAAGTCAAGAGGTTATCTAAATGTAATCCTTTTATATTTTATAGGAAAAGGTAGGTATAAAACAAGGGATGATAAAGTGGACAAGATTGTTGCAATAGAATTGCACAGTAAGAAATAAAAA